>JBKJKS010000222.1:0-20008 GCA_046597295.1 Saprospiraceae bacterium | reverse complement strand
GACAACTATGCCGGAACATTGGAACCTTCGGATCTTGCGCCGTATTCCATACGTGTTCTCTTCTGCGTAAAAAATGCGTACAATCAAAACGTACCGCCCTCCCTCTTTGCTGATATTTATATCTTTTACCACGATAACGTCAATGACCCCAGCTTTAACAGCAATATCGGGGTGAATATCCAGACCAATCCGAATAGCACCGTACGGGCATTCGTATTGGTCTGTAGCGGTCAGTTACCTACGGCCCAGAAATCGCCAGAAGCGGAAAATAATCTGGCCTGCACAGACCAGCAACAATGCTGGGACATTGTGCCGATCGATCTCTTCACGGGTCAAGGAAATGCTGACATCTTTGAAAATTCATGCAGCCGCTTTTATTACATTGTCGTGACGGGTGTACAAGGCGATACCTACTCTAATTTGAACATTATTCCCAACGGAGAATGTGATAATGTCATTAATCCCCCTATACCACTTACTTGTGGCGCAACGGTCACCGGCTCGCTGGCAGCTGGCGCTGGTAATGATTTTTTCCAAAGTGGTTCCGCCAAAGCGTATGGAGAGTGCTATAACGGCACGCAGAGCCTCAATGGTCAAGAGACCGTGTACAAATTCATGCTGACCGAGCCGCAGAAAACCACCCTGACTTTCACGCCTCAAGTGCCAATGGCCATTTTTCTCTACTCTTTCCTTTGTGGCCGCACGTGTATTGGCTACGCCGAAGCGCTCACTGCCGGAGTACCGGTGACCCTGGAATCGCAACTGACGAGCGGCATTTATTACGTCGTGGTGGATAGGCTGTCGCCGACCGGTATAACGGGCACATATTCCCTCCAACTTGGCTGTAGCAACTACTCACAGTTCATTACTTACACCACCTTTGCGGACGAAGATATATGCCCCACTGACCCGACCCAGCTACACGATGTGCTTATACCCGCCACTGCTTACGGTTTCTCGACCAATGACCAATTGCATTTCCTGTACACCGACGGGAACGGACTGCTCACTTCTTCCGATTCGCTGTCCAAAAGGTGGAGCAACGGTCCTGACCTGCCCTTCAAAATACAGGCAGACGTGAACGATGGCAGCGAAAAGTGTTCCTATTCGCCCAACGAACTATTCAACCTCTACCTGGTAAAAAGCAATGGCGGCAGCGGCAACATTCGGAAAATGAAATTAAATTTTGCCCCCGCCAATTCGCCGGGACTGAACGCTGGCGACGCTTACCAAATCAACGGTAAAAGCCGGGTGGACGGGATGACCGAGGATGGAATACCGATCACCTTCTCGCCCGAATACACCTTTCGCCGCTTCGGACCGGGCGCGAATACGGACACACTGTTATTTGCCACCAATCTGGCCTGGACGACCACTAAGACGCCTAACATTGGCTGGCTCACCCTTACCCCCTCCACCAATACAGCCGGCGGCGGCGCCACAGAAGTACAGTTGAAGCTCGACCCAAATCCGACCAATGTGCTGCGCAGCACTATTGTAGAGTTTAAAGCGACCGACCGACCGGAAATCCGCCAGCTAGTGCGCATCGAACAGCAGGGGCAATGCACGGCACCCACGCTCACCGTCGTTCCTGGCAGTACAGCCATCTGTCAAGGCAGTCCCGTGACATTTTCTGCCAATATTAGTGCTCCGGCAGGCGTAACCAATGAATACCTGTATTTATGGAGTACGAACGATACCTCGCGCAACCTCACGGTGATGCCGTCGGTGGCGGGTCAGGTGACCTACTCGGTCACCATCACGCATAAGTACTGTTTCCGCACGGCCAGTGCATCCGCTACCATCACCGTGAACCCGCTGCCCGCAAAGCCCACCGGATTGACGCCAGTGACCACCTGCGCCGGAACCTCCGTGACGTTGAATGTTGCCGTTTCGTTGCCGGCCACCACCGCACGTTGGTACAATGCAAATGGTGACCTCCTCCAAACCGGCCTGACTTACACCATTAATAATCCCACCATCAACGCCACTTTTTATGTGGAGAGCGTATCTGCGGTGCCGTGCGTCAGTGCGAATCGCCACGCTATAGAGCTGAAAGTCAATGTCTTACCAGATAAACCCACTGCACAAGGCAACACGACGTTTTCCATCTGTCAAGGACAGCCCATGCCCACCCTGACCATAGAAGGAGTGAGTGGCATAACCATGGAATGGTTTAGCCAGGCGACTGGCGGCATTCTCCTCACGCCTTCCGGTAACACCTATACCCCTGCACCGCCTGCCGCTCCTGGCACTTACAACTATTACGTGCAAGCACGCAACACTAATACCCAGTGTATCAGCGCACTGCCGCGCACCATCTTTACCGTCACCGTAAAAGACGTACCACCCCCACCGGGCGCCACCACTACTTCGTACGCCATCTGCGACGGCAATGCCATGCCAACACTTTTGGTGACCGCAACCGGTGGCGCGACCGTGAAATGGTACGATCAAGCCGCCGCCGGCATCGAAAAAGGCAGCGGCCTCAGCTTCACCCCGCCGCCATTGGCAACGCCCGGCATGGTATCCTACTTTGCGGAAGCGCAAAAAGACGGCTGTGTAAGCCTATCACGCCGGGCTTTTACCATTACCGTCAATGCACTGCCGACGTTGGAATTTTTGGATACTATCTGTGCTGTCAATCGCTTGACATACACCGTCAAAGCACGAACCAATGGCTCGGGCATGACCGCCTCCGCAGGAGTGGCGGGGCCGGTGTCTGGTGACGTGTACACCTTTTCCGGCATCCCTGTCAATACCAGTGTGGTGCTAACCGCCACCTCGTCGGCCAACTGTGTGCGGCAACTGATGATCATCAAAAAGCAGTGCGCCTGCCAGATTTTACCAACACCGGGCAACGGCCAAGACCAGGCCATGTGCGAAGGAGCCGCTATACCCGTTCTCACGGTGAACGTTGCCCCAGGCCTCACGGCCTATTGGTACGCTTCCCAACAAGCCCAGCAGCCGCTGCCCGGTGGCATTAAAACCACTGCCTTTACGCCACCGACTGCTCAATCGGCTTCCTTTTTTGCAGCCGCTTACGATTCTTTAAGCAATTGCTTCAGTACCGGACGCGAAGAGGTGATTCTAACGGTGAAGCCCCTGCCCACACTGACCGCTAATGCACCTGCCTGCGCGCCCAACCTGCTCACTTACAGCATCACCGGTACTTCCAGTGGATCGGTACTACCGCCTGGATCGGGTGTTCTAACGCAAACTGGAATGGCATACGAGGTAGTTGGTGTGCCAAAAGGCACTAACCTTATGCTCGTCAGCAACGCGCTAGGCTGTACGCGCGCGCTCTTTGTGCAAGGGGACTCCTGCAAATGCCCCACTGTGCCGAAGCCTATTTCCAACGGTGATAAATCGGTTTGTAGCGGTCAGCCGCTCTCTGCGCTGTCGGTCACCGTAGGAGCAGGGGAGACGGCGGACTGGTTTGACGCTGGCGGGGGCCTGAAAAAGGAAGGGGATACAAGTTATACTCCGCAAGAGCCCGGTACCTATTTCGTGCAGGCCAGAAACACCACTACGCAATGCACCAGCACTCAAAAAATCGCAGTTAAATTGAGTATCCTGCCTTTACCCACTATCAGCGAAGTGGCTGCGTTTTGCACCGCGCTGCCCAACACTTACGACGTAACGCTGCGTTCAAGCGCCACCTCGGTTACCGCCACTCTAGGAAATGTCATCAATAATGGCGACGGGACCTTCCGCATCGGGCAAATATCAATCAGCCAGTCCGTGCAGATTACCGTAAAAATTGATTCGACCGGTTGCGTCAATGTGCTCACCATCAATCCGCCCCAGTGCAGCTGCCCGTTGGTGCCAACCCCGCAAGCGATTGCTGCGGAGGTAAAAATTTGTGCCGGGCAATCGCCACCACCACTTTCCGTGAGCGTTGAAAGTGGTCTGGCAGCCTATTGGTACGCTGTTCCGTCGGGCGGCTCACCTCTTACCAACGGCTCCAATACGCTGATTTTCACGCCGCCGGCATCCCTCACCGATACTTTTTTCGTAGAAAGTCGGAGCTTACTGGTGGATTCCTGCCGAAGTGCCGTCCGCACCCGCATTATTTTTACGGTCAATCCGGTTCCGACCCTGACCTTGGACTTCACAATGTGTGCACTAAACCTAAAAACCTACGATGCACGGGTGAAATCAAACGCCCAGGTGACTGCCTCGACTTTCAGCGTACAGAACAATGGTGACGGCACCCACACCATCCAGTACATTCCCGTCGGCCTCGGAATCACCGCTGTCGCCACCAATATTAGCACTGGCTGCGCAGCCTCCCTGCCGATTGCAGCCCCCGTTTGCCCCTGCCCATCGATAGCCAAACCTGAAAGCCTGGGCGACAAGGATATTTGTGAAAATACGTCCATTCCCCTGCTGGAAGTGCAGGTCGCCAATCCTGCGCTAGAAACCATCGGCTGGTATTCCGCTCAAACGGGTGGCAACCTATTGGCGGATAGCGCCACAACTTATCTGCCTACAGGAGAGGGCGAATATTGGGCGCAGGCACGCTACCGCTATAACGAGGCCTGCTTCAATACGTCAAGGGTAAAAGTAGAACTGAAAATCAGGACCTTGCCCAGCGTCCAGGCTGGTAGTGATCAACAAGTATGCAGCGATCGGGAGGTCAGTTTGTCGGGCGCCGTGCAGGGCGTGGCAGGTGGTCTTTGGGCATCCTCCGTTCCAGGGGGCCTATTCAGTCCCGGCCCCGGCTGGCCGGCAGCCACTACCTACCAACTGCCCCCAAATGTTTCGTCGCTCCGCCTTGTCCTGAGCTCTAACGATCCGGCCGGGCCTTGCCCTGCCGTATTGGACACGCTGAACATCGCCGTACAGCCTGTGCCAACCATTGTGGTGGACACCGTATTTTGTAATAGCGCCCTGACCCACTACAGCGTGGTGTTCAGCACACCCGGCGAGATTAATATCCCGAATGGCTATCCTTTTTCGCTCAGCAATGGCCTTTACACAGTGAGCGGTATCCCTAACGATTCGGTGCTGACGATCTATGCTGCATTCCTGCAACCCATCCTGTGCGATGCCCAAAAAGTGGTGCAAGGCGGCAATTGCAATTGTCCGCCCCTCGCTCCGCCGCAACCGCTCAGCCCATTGTCAGCGTCCGTTTGTTCCAACGAGCCGAAACCCATTTTTTCCGTAAATCCCCCGGTTGGCCTCACCGTCAATTGGTACAACGACAATGGGGAATTGGTCGGGCTGAACACAACTACTTTTGCAGCACCTGGCGCCGGACTCTTCCAGGCAAAAGTTGTTGACCCGCAAAGCCAATGCAGCTCCGCCGCGCTGACCTTTACTGCCGAAATTCGCCAAGCACCTGTTGCGGATGCCGGGACGGACAAAACCATTTGCCCTGGCACAACCACTACGTTAGCGGCTACTGAGGGCCAAGGCTACCAATACCTATGGAGCACTCAGCAGGACACCCGGATCATTAGCATCAGCCCAATCATCGACCAGGCCTACTACCTCACAGTGACCGCCAACAACTGTCAAGCGCAGGACTCCGTGCAGGTGAAGGTGCGGCCCATTATTCAGGCAGCAGTGGTATCGGTACAACCTTTGTGTTTCGGCCAGCTCAGCGGCACACTGACGGTCGTCAGCAATAGCGGACCGCCAATCACTGCCTACTTGTGGAGCAACGGCAGTACAAATGCCGAAGTGCTTCAACTTGCGGCTGGGATCTACACCGTGCTCCTCACCGACGATAATACCTGTACCACTACCCTCACTGCGACACTGACCGATCCGCCCTTGCTCTACATCAGCAACAGCACGGTTACCGACGCACTCAACGGCCAAAACAACGGCAATATAAATGTGGCCGCCGCCGGGGGTAATGCGCCATATTTCTATCAGTGGTACAGCGGGAATGACAGCTTACCGGGCGAAACCTTCCCGAACATTGACTCCGTATTCGCCGGAGATTACAAGGTGAAAATCACCGACAGCCACGGTTGTGTCGTTGAACAGATTTTTACGGTCGTCACAGTGGCGGTGGAAGAGGCGGAAGTGGCGCAAATGGTCCAATTTTACCCGAATCCTACCCATGGTTTACTGTTTGTTCGCCTGGATTTACCAGCGCTATACGGTGTGCAGATTACCGTATTTAATGTGGCAGGACAGTTGGCGCGCCAAGAATTAATAGGCAAAATAGAAAAGGGGGTAAAAGTGCTCGATCTTTCAAGCTTACCCAGTGGCGTTTACATACTGAAGGTGAGTATCGCCGATTACCGTCCCTTTTATCAAAAAATCATATTGAACAGATGAAAAACAGGGTTTTTTTTCCACTGCTTCTCGGTTTTTTCCTGCTCAGCCTGTCAAACTGTTCACCGCCGCAGTTGACCGAGTTGAATTTTTTTGAGGTCAATTTACAAGAATCGGTACGGACCGACACCGTTGGAGCGCTCCGTTTGCGGGCCAGTCTGAAACTGACGGGTGGCGTTCGGGCAGACGCTTGTGGGTTCCTCTGGTCGCTCGACCCTGCTACGTTGAATGGCTTGAAACCCAGTGGCCAACACCTGCCTGCCTCCGTCCCGCCGGAGGCTGAGGAGGTATTCGAAGCGGTATTATTCGGCCTGCAGCCAGCACAAACCATTTATTTTCGTGCTTTTGCAAGCCGGGGCGAGCGTACGGTATACCACCCGGTAGTCGGCAGTTTCACGCCTGGCCAAGTGACGGCCCTGCTGCCCGAACTATTAACGGTGAGTAATGACACGGCATGGGTGAGCGCGGTGCTGACCGCCGAAGGTCTGGCGATTGATACATTTGGTTTGGTCTACGCGCCCTCCACTGAGCCAGAACCCGCAGCAGGCAAGCCGGGTTGCACCACCGTTGCAGTCGGCACGGGGAGAAACAGCGGAGCGTTTTTGGCAGTGCTTCCCGGTCTAAATTTCAATTCGGAGTACCACTACCGGGCATTTGCCCAATCCGGCGGTCAGACATTCTACAGCCCCACCGTCGGTAAGATCACCGTCCAGGATGGCTGGCGAAAAATGGGGGCGCCGTTTTTCGGTTATCACGGAGCCGCGCTCGCTATCCAAAATGGAATTGCCTACCTTGCCTTTGGCTGTGATCATATTTTATGTGCCGAGGGAAATTTGAAGCCTGATATGTGGTCGCTGGACCCAATAGCGAATGGTGGCAACGGCGCCTGGTCAAATGCGAAGAATTTCCCCTTCACTGCCGCCAGCCCACTCCGCACCGATGCCATCATGTTCGCCCTAGGCGACACCGTTTATATGCTTTTCGGAGAAAGAAGCGGGGTACTCTATAATGACTTTTGGAAATACGTGCCCAGCGAAAACAATTGGATACGCCTGCCGAACCCAATGCCTGGGGTGCTGCGTATCCGCGCCAGCGTCTTTGTTCTCCCGAATGGAAAAGCCTACGTGGGCGCCGGAGAAAAATTCGACCAGATTACGCTCTCGCTGGTAGAGGTCAACGATTTTTGGGAGTATTCGCCCACCACCGCCGCCTGGCGCAAGGTGAAATCATTACCCTTGAAACTAACCCCAAACGGCGCCGAAACGCAATACGGACGCACCCAGGCGGCGGCTTTTGCCATTGGTACACACGGGTATGTAGGGAGCGGCAAACTGGGCATCACGATGCTCAACGACTTTTGGCAGTTCATCCCCCCTGAGCCTGGCAACATGCAGGACAGCGGCCAATGGGTGTCAAAAAGATTTTTCACGGGCTTCGGTCGCATTCAGGGCGCTACGTTTTCCACTGGCGGCAAGGGCTATTTAGGGACGGGCTACCACTATGAACGCGGCTTTCTGAACGACTTTTGGACATATGATCCGGTTGCCGATACCTGGACGGAACTTCGACCTTTCCCCGGCGGCAAACGGCATAATGCCAGTGCCTTTGCAGACGGCAGTTTTGGCTATCTGGGATTGGGAAAACAAAAAATACCGGACAGTACCGGCTGGAATTTCGTAGAGTCGCTCAAAGATGATTTCTGGCGGTACTATCCAAAAAATTGACCGGTCTTTGTTTTATTTATGAAGAAGTATTGTTTGTTCATCGGTTTTTTTCTCCTGCTCGCGATTCAGTGTCCCGCCCAGCAGCTCTACCCCCTCGACACCGCCACCGACAGCCTGCGCATCCGGGTGGTGGCTGCGCAAAACCGGCTTGCACTCGAATGGCTCGACCGCGAGCCGGACGGTAAAGGCCGCAAGCGCGATTTTATGACCATCACCGACCTGCGGCTCGACGATGCTGACCTCGTGCTGGCCTACGCGCCTGAAAAAATGCGCAAAGATTTCCTGCTCTCCGTTGGTCTCAGCCTGCGATCCCTGGATGACGATGAAATTTTTGACCCAAAACCCAGTGAAACACTCGAATCGGATTTACCCACCGGCAAGCAGATTACACTGCTCGACGGCACCGAGCGCAGCCTCGAATTGGGCCGAACCTATATCTTATACGTCCGTAAAACCTTGCTCGGCCCGGTGCCCTGCGACAAGCCGCGCCCGGTCTTCTCCACAGCCAGGCAATTACCTTATTACGGAATGGCCATTGCGGGCTTTACACTCGTTGGGCTCGGCATAGTGTACGACCAACAGAAAGTTGACGCCCGGAACCGCTACGTGGAGTATTGGAAAGAAGGGAAAACCGCAACCGATGCCCGCGTTTTTTACGATACGGCCAAAAAGCAGGAAAAAAAAGCCCGTATTTATACTTCGGCTGGTCTGGCGATAATCGGTCTGGATGCTTTCTTCTATACCAGAAAATGGTTCCGCGTTCGGGATAGGCAGCGGATTTATGACCAGTTTTGTGGAAAAAAAACAACGGAACTCGGTTTCTCACCCAGATCGTTCGGCGGATCAGGAGTAGGAATGGGACTAACGTTCTCTTGGTAAGACTGCCGATCAACTTTCATTCAACGCACTTACCTGCCAACATTATGCCACGCCTTTTATATCCTGTTTTCTGCGCAGTCTTCGCATTCAACGTTTTATTCGTACAAACCGTCGCAGGCCAGTCGGATTGTGAAACAGTGTTGCGGGAAGGCAAGCAATTAATGGCCCAGAAAAAGTACGACGACGCGCTCAACCAGTTCTGGGCTGCACTCGTTACCTGTCAGGGCGAAACGAGCGGTGCGAAAGTCAGCGAACTCATCCGCCAGGCCCAGGAAGCCTACATCAAGGACCTGGAAGATGCCGTGAAGCGTGAAAAAAAAGCGTTAAACGAGGCGCTCATTGCCAAATCGCAAGCCGAGGCCGCCAAGCAGAAAGAAGAAATTGCCCGTCAGGAGGCCGAACTGAATGCCCAACGCGCCCGCGAACAGGGTATTCGCGCCGAGTCGCGCCGACTCGCACTGCTGGCCGACAACGTGCGCTCGAAAGGGCAAAAATCCGACGCCATGTTGTTGGCTTACCTTGCTTTGCGTCTTTCGAGCGGAAGCATAGCCCAGGCGCCGCTGATGCGGGCTTTTGGCGAGGCCGTGCGCGATTCTTTTGGCAGGTCGGTTTTTGAAGAAAAAACGCCGATCGAGCAGGTACAGCCTTCGCCGGATGGCCTCTACCTGCTGGTGAAACTCACCGATCAATCCCTGTACCGGGTTAACCTGAGCGATCGACAGACGTTGCTGCTGCTGCCGCCCGGCAAAGAGCCGCTCAGCGTTTTATGTTCAAGCAACCACTTTCTCACATGGGTGGGCAGCGCTTCGCCCCATCTCTGGACCCCTAATGGCGCGCTGGTCGCCACGCTCGAAGGACATACGGAAGCTGTACGCTTCGCGGCATTCAGCCCGGACGGCAGCTGCCTGGTCACCTGCTCACGCGACAACACGGCCCGGTTGTGGGACAATGCCGGACGGCCGCTGAATACCCTGGCCGGACATACGGGCAACGTATACGCAGCGGCATTTTCTGCTTCCGGAAAGTATATTCTTACCCGTTCGTCAGATGGTACGGCGCGGGTATGGAGCAAGGAAGGTAATTTCAAACACACTATCGGCTCCCCCGATCAGTACCTCTACGATGCGGAGTTTTGTTCCGCCGACGGTGTGTTCATCACGGCTGAAGCCGACGGCTCGGTGCGTTGCTGGGAGGCCGAAGGCAAAGTCGTCAGCCAGCTAAGCCAGCACGAAGGCGCTGCCCGCAAATTGTTGTGCACCCGAAAAGGAGAAACCGTATTGAGCCGGGGAGCAGACCTGTCGGTGCGCATTCACTCGAAACAACCTGCAAGGATGGAATATTCGCTGCAGCACCCCGCACCAGTCGGCGGTTTCCTCCTGAGCGCCGATGATTCGCGCCTGCTCACCTGGTCCGACGATTTTATAGTGCGCCTCTGGGACGTGTCTTCCGGACAAATGCTCCATATTTTTCCGGGCCACAAGGGAAAAATCCTGACGGCTGCTTTTTCTCCCGATCAGCAGTATATCCTGACCTCGGCTAAAGATGGGCTGGCCAAACTCTGGGATATGGGGGGTAATCTATTGACGGAGTGGGTTATCAACCCCGACCACCCGCTGCCTGCGTTGCTACTGCCTGATGGCCAGCATATAGCGGTGGCCGATCCGACAAATCGTTCGCTCTCCCTCTCGCCTTTCCCACAGGCAGTATTTCAGAAAATGGAAGCTGCCATAGACTTGAACAGCCCGGTTATACTGCAATTGGCCAGGCGCTATAATGTGCAGTTTTTGGAGGAAATCAGTCAGTAGTTGTGCCAGGCTTCGCAAGTTCAAAAATCCACAACTACCGCTCCAGCGGCAGCTCCACCGCTTCCAGCAAACGCCCCACCGGATACACGCGGTGCGTGGGCTCGTACCAGGGCGAGTGGCGGTACACCCAATCCAGCTGGAGGGTGGCATCTGCGGCAAAGACCGGTTCCGCCAATTTTTTGGCTTCCAGTTCCGCGCGTACCGCCGGGTTTGCTTTCAAAAATTCGGCGGCCAGATCCTCAAATACATAAGCGGAGAAGTACTCTTTCTGCATCAGCACCGGCTCGAAGAAATTCCAGGCGAACCAGGAGTCCGGGGCATTGGGTTCCAGCGTTTCGAGCAGATAGCGGTTGGCATTCTGATTGGGAAAGATAACGAAGTCGCCTTTGTGGAAACTTCGCCGGAGCATTTTTTTCTCCAGCTGCACGGCGCTGTGATAGTAATGCCCCTCCCAGGCAGGACGCGTCTTGAATTCGCCGATGATATAAGTTTCCACCTCTACTTCCACATCCTGCGCCAGCCGGTGCAACTCCACCCCGTTTAATTCCAGGCGCTCGATGACGTTTTCCCAGGCCTGTGGCAGGAGGTAAGCCAGCGGTTTTTCAACGGTCAACGCAGGCTTGAAATAATTGTAGTACGGAATAGTCCGCTCGAAAGGCGCACTGCGGTCGTACCAGAGCCGGGGCAGGCCCGACACGTCGGAAGGTTTGTATTTCGCTTCAAAACCCTTGAAAAGCAAGCTATCACGCTTGGTCAGGTCCATGGCGTAGTCGAGTACAAACTCCCGCTTGGTCCGGGTCTGCTCGAAGGCAGCGGCCCGGGCCCGGCCGATCTCGGCATGGTGGGCGGCGATGAATTTGATCACTACGTCCATGAACGCATAGGTGCTCCACAGCCGGTCGGCGAAGGGCTTGAGCATATGGGTTTCCGGCATAAAGCCGATGGTGTTCCACAGGGCGGCGTAGCCGGTGGAGTAGCGGCCGTAGTCGCAGAAGCCGGCAATACCGCTATCGGGCGTTGCGCCGGGACCGTCCACGTAGGGAATCATTTCCCATTTGCGCTCCTTCATGCCGGCGTATAGTTCCGGGAGCATGGTTTCCTGCAAAAACTGCCCGAGCGGCGCCTCCAGCTTATTGTGCTGGGTTGCAATAAGCGTCATCGTGTACTGGTAGTCCGCTCCGTTGGAGGTGTGGTTATCCACGAAAATATCAGGTTGCCAGATCTGGAAAATCTGGTTGAACGTGCGGGCGTTGCGCGAATCACATTTCAGAAAATCCCGGTTGAGATCGTAGTTGCGGGCATTGCCCCGAAAACCGTAGGACTCGGGGCCGTCCTGGTTGACGCGGGAAGTGGTATTGCGGTTCAGGCAGCCGTCCACATTGTAGACGGGGATGAACACGATCACCAGATGCTCCAGGGCCGTTTGCAGTTCGGGTTTGGTGAGGTAGTCGCGCAGCAGCAGCACCGTGGCATCGATGCCTTCCGGTTCGCCGGGGTGGATACCATTGTTGATCAACAAAATACGTTTGCCGGAACGCCGGAGCCTGGCGGGATCGAATTCGCCGTTTTTCGATAGTACCGCGACGTGCAGCGGCTCTCCGCTGTCGGTACTGCCCACCGTCGTCAGGCGAAAAATGCCGGGATGAGCCGCCGCCATTTTTTCATAGCAGGCGATGGCTTCCCGGTAGGTCAGCGTCTGGTTGGGATTACTCTCGAAGGGTATGGTAAAATCAGCCATGGTCGTGCGATGGATTTGGTGGGTGCAGGCCGTGCAGAGCAGGGCCCCCAGGAGGAAAGATTTGAACATATGCGCTCGGTTCAGCGGCGAAAATCCACTTTTTGACCGAAAGCGGCCGTATAATTCACGTTAAAACCCCGTACCCAACAAATGGGGCAAAGGCATAAAGCAGGCATTTTGATCAAGCAAGTTGTTTATTATAAACCTTTTATCAACCCTTATCAACCTTATCAACCCTTTCCAACACCGGCCAATTTTGCAGCAAACTCTCCCCGGTCATCACTCCGGGTTGATCCACGCCCAGCAGGACCAGCAGTGTGGGAGCGATGTCGGCCAGACGGCCGTTGCGCAGCTGGGTATCCTCCCTCAGTTGCTTGGTCGCCAGGATGCAGGGTACCGGGTTTTTGGTATGGGCGGTATTGGGAGTGCCGTCCTCATTAATCATGTAATCGGCATTGCCGTGATCGGCGATGACCAGGCAGTGATAGTCGTAAGCCAGCGCAAACCGTACAATCTGGCTCAGGCACTCGTCGACCGTTTTGGCGGCCTCCATGGCAGCTGAAAAAACCCCCGTATGGCCCACCATGTCGGTGTTGGCAAAGTTGAGGCAAATGAAATCCGGCTGATTGGCTTCGATATCGGCGATAATGGCATCGCGGATGCCGTAAGCGCTCATTTCCGGTTGCAGGTCGTAGGTGGCCACTTTCGCCGAGGGGATCATCAGGCGGCGTTCCCCCTCAAATACCGCCTCGCGTCCGCCGGAAAAGAAGAAGGTGACGTGCGGATATTTTTCGGTCTCGGCAATGCGTACCTGGGTGCGACCGGCCTTTTCGAGCACTTCGCCCAGGGTCATCGTCACGTCGTCTTTTTCAAACAGCACGTGGATATTTTGAAAACTGTGGTCGTAGCGGGTCATCGTTAAGTAGTACAGGGGCAGGGTGTACATACCCTCCTCCGGCATAGACTGCTGGGTCAGTACCTCCGTGATCTCCCGGCAACGGTCGGTGCGGAAATTGAAACTAATGACCACGTCGTTCGGCTGGATGGTGGTGACCCGCAACGGATCGTCGGACGGCTGGACGATCCGCAGGGGCTTCAGGAATTCGTCGGTCACCCCTTCCGCATACGAGGCCTGCATGGCGGCGACGGGATTGGCGACAACGTCGCCGCTGCCGTTCACCAACAGGTCGTAAGCCAGCTTAATGCGTTCCCAGCGTTTGTCGCGATCCATGGCGTAGTAGCGGCCAATGATGGAAGCGAGCTGCACGGGCTTGTTTTCCAGGTGCTGCACCAGATCACCGATGAAGTCGGCGCCGCTTTTCGGGTCGCAGTCCCGGCCGTCGGTAAAAGCATGGACGAAGGTGCGCGGACAACCACGCTCCGCGGCAATATCGCACAGCGCCTTCAGGTGTTCGATATGCGAATGCACGCCGCCATCGGAGACCAGGCCGATCAGGTGCACCGCCCGGTTCTCCCGCCTGGCATGGTCGAGCGCTGCCAGCAGGGTGGCATTTTCGTGCAATTCCCGGTCCCGGACGGCTTTATTGATCCGTGCCAGCTCCTGCCACACGATGCGTCCCGCCCCGATATTGAGGTGCCCGACCTCGGAATTGCCCATTTGTCCTTCGGGCAACCCCACCTCTTCGCCAAAAGTGACCAGTGTGCTGTGCGGATATTGCTGCAGCAGACTATCGAAATACGGCGTATCCGCCTGGAGAATGGCGTCGCTGGAGGGCTTGGGACCAAAGCCCCAGCCGTCCAGAATCAGTAGAAAAGCACGGGAATGCGGTTGCATAGCGGTTGATTTGACCTGCGCAGCGGCCTGTTGACCAGACTACGGAACAATAAAATATGGGGCAAAGGTAGCCAACCGGTATCCAGCACCGTTTGAATTTTATGCTAAATAACTACCGGCATCCATTGGAAAACCGAATTTTGCAGCTTGAAAAACAACCAATGGCCGATCAGATCTTAAAAGTAGGACAGCAAAAAGACAAAGCGCTGTTGACCAAATCGCAGAAGGAATTCAACCGGCTCACGAAACGGATCGCGAAATTGCGCACGGACATCCGGCTGGTGGAAGAAGTGTCCGCCCGCCTGCATCAACGCATGATTACCGTGCTGCTGCCGCTGCAACAAAAGTATGCGGAAAGTCGCGCTGCGATGGTGCAGCTGTTTGACAAGGCTTGCCGCACGGGTTCATTCAAGAGCCAGGAGCGTAAAAAACTCGGTCACCTGATCCAAAGCATCGCCTTCGAGCTGATTTTGGAGGAAAATATGGACGATCTGAAAGAAATATACGATCGCTATGCCACGACCAGCTTTGATGAAGAAATAGCGGCAGCGGATCAACAGGACGCGGCTGACATCCAGGAACTGATGGCGCAAATGTTTGGTCTGCACATCGAAGAGGAGGACGAACTGGCCACGCCGGAACAAAGGCAGGCCTTTTTTGAAAAACGAATGGCCGAAGAAATGGCCGCGCAGGAGGAACATTGGCGACGGCAGGAGGAGCGCCAGGCCAACCGTCCCAAAACCACCCGGCAACTCGAAAAAGAGGCGCAACGGGCCGAAGAGGAAAAGAAAATTTCCCAGTCGGTGCGCGAAGTCTACCTGGAACTGGTGAAGGCTTTCCACCCCGATCTGGAACAGGAAGAGGGTGAGAAACAGCGCAAAACGGAGGTGATGCAACGCGTCACACAGGCCTATGAGCAGAATGATCTGCTCACGCTCCTGCAACTGCAATTGGAATTTGAGCAGATTGATCAGGATCATCTGGAAAGCCTGGCGGAAGATCGCCTGCGGCATTTTATCAAAATACTGCGGCGGCAGGTGGCCGAACTGGAGGAGGCGCTGGACGACGCCCAACACCAGCTGCCACAACTTGCGCAACAGCCGATGCGCATGGTGCCTCCGCTCTACCTGGAGGAACTGTTCGAGCGCGATATGAAAAGGGTAAAAAACGAACTGCGTCAGCTGGAAAAAGATTTGCAGCGGTTGTCAGACCCCGGCTACTTAAAGGCATGGCTGAAGGATTACGCGATCGACTGAACAGCAGAAAAAAAGCCCGGCTGGTATTACAACCAGCCGGGCTTCACCCACCTACACCTCCCGGTTACGGAAGGCCGGGAACGGGTTTTATTTCCCTGCTTTTAGTTCACCCTGCAATTTGGATTTTGCGCTTTTGGTCGCCGGTTTTTTGTCGGCTTTCGGCTCGGCCACGGATTTGCCGGCTTTCGAAGCAGTTTCTTTGGCAATGACCGTTTTCTGTGGAGCAGGTTGCCCCAGGCTCGCGCCCAACAGATAATATTCTTCCACCACCTGATCATTCTGCCAGGTACGACGGATCACCTCGTTGAAAACCAGCTGCTCGCCCTGACGATTGGTGAAATCGAATTCGAACTGCGAGTCGGTCACGTTTTCTCCCGTTTGCGCGGCCAACAGCTCGACGCGGTTGATTCGGGCGATGTTGTTGAAAAACCCCCGCAAAGCTTCCAGTTTCTGGGACTTGGAATGCGTCTTATCGTGGTCGTTGCTGAGGGTCACACACTGGTCGGCAGCGTATTTCTGAAAGGCGCCAATGATGTCGCCCTGGGCAACCTGGGCGTCGAGCGCTGTTACGAGTTGTTGCAATTTCATAATAATGGTAATATGATTTAGTGAAAATTTTCCCGGCAAAGATAAGGTAAATTTGTAAGACCAAATAAAAGTCTGAATAATAGGCATTTGTTAAGTTAATGCAAAACTAAAATTGGAGACAAAATCAAAACAATTGAAGACTTGACCTCGAATTGCTAAAATGTTATATTTTTAAATTTAAATCAATTTTGGACAGAATTTAATTTCCCTACGGACGAGTTAGCCTAAAAAGATGTCGCCGGCAGGAGCAGGGGAATGCGAAAGGGGGTCTGCCCAACGGACGAACCCCTGCTGTTTTTTTTCAAATGCCGGCCAATAGACGAATCATCTGCTGATCCGGAGACCACGCAGTCGCCTGGCCGCCCCTCCATAACGGCGCTAAGTGATTACCGGTGGGTCTTTCCTGGCGGCCTTAACAACGAAGTACAACACGGTTCCCACCATCAGGAAGTTGACCACGGCATTAATGAAACTGCCAATACGGATACCGCCATCGATTTTAGTCGGGTCGAGTGCGTTGGGCTGGCCACCGATCACCAGATTGGAAAAATCCGGATTACCGGTGATCATTCCGAAGATTGGCGTTATCACATCGACGACCAGGGAATCCACGATTTTGGAGAAAGCGGTGCCAATAATGACGGCAACCGCCAGGGTGACAACGTCGCCCCGCAGGAGGAATGCTTTGAGTTCGGAAATCATCTGTTTTCGTTTGACGAATTAAAAATAGCCGGTCAGCGTAAAAGTAAGAATTGTCCCGTCCGCTCATCCATAGAATTACGCGTTCCGTTGCAGCGGCTTGCGTTCCCTATTCCGCCGGATCCAGGAACAACTCCAGGGCAATCCGGTCGGCCAGCAGCCGGCCCGGGCGCGTCAGCCGGTAAATACCGTCGACTTGCTCCACCGTACCGGCCTGCAGAAATGGCTGGACCGCCCGCTCGAAATGCTGCGCCTGCGCGATGTCCAACCGGGCCGGCTCGGTGCCCCACACGGTACGCAGCGAAGTCAGCACATATTCATTATAGCGTTGTACCGGACTAAGATATTCTATTTCAGACGGCACTAATCCTTCATCCAAACTCTTGATATACAAGGCGTTATTCGCAATATTCGATTGCCGGTCGCGGCCATTGAAGGAGTGCGCCGAAGGGCCGACGCCGAGGTAAGGCTGGCCGCGCCAATAGCTGCTGTTGTGCCGGGCATAATGGCCAGGCAAAGCGAAGTTAGAGATCTCATACTGCTCATAGCCCCGGGCGGCGGTCGCCTCCATCAGGTACTCCATCTGTCGGGCGGCTTGCTCTTCGTCCACCGGTGGCGCCTGTCCCCGGCGCACGAAAGTACCGAGGGCCGTGCCCTCTTCCACGGTCAGGCAATAGCAGGACAAGTGAGGGATGCCCAGCCGAAAAGCGATGTCCAGGTTTTGTTGCCACTGTTCATCGGAGGTTGTCGGCGCGCCATAGATCAGGTCGATGGTCAGATTGGCAAAACCGGTCGCCAAGGCGGCATCCAGGCAGGCGTGGGCATGGGCGGCACTGTGCGCCCGATTCATCCAGCGCAGGTCGGCGTCGTGAAATGACTGAATGCCAATACTCAAGCGGTTCACCGGGGTGTAGCGGCGCAGGTCGCGGAGCAGGTCCAGGCTGAGGTCGTCGGGATTGGCTTCCAGGGTGATTTCTGCCGTCGGGCTGATCTGGTACAAGCGGTGGATGGTGGAAAAAATTTGCTCCAGTTCGCTGATTTCCAGCAAGGAGGGCGTACCGCCTCCAAAGTACACGGAGCTTATTTCTGCTCCACCGAGGTAGTCGCTTTGGTGCTCCAACTCCCGCAAGAGCGCTGCCACCAGCGCCGGTTTAGCCAGCAGCGAGGTGGAAAAATGGAAGTTGCAATAGTGGCAAGCCTGTTTGCAAAACGGAATATGAAGGTAGAGACCGGCCAAAGGCGAGGGGATGAGACATTGAACATATTGAGTGAGCCAAGCAACTTAAATTGCTGATTATCAACCTTTATAAACCCTTATAAACCGTCATAAACCCTGATCACCCTTTATCATCGCGCGTTAATATCGGACAGTAAGCCCTTGAACTCCGATTCCAGTGGTGTGTAGGCGGCCGCATCAAGCAGTTGGTTGCCATACCAAACCTCCTCGTAGCGTAGGGTGGCGAGTCGGAAAGGTTCGGCGAGCCGATGCGTGCGCAGTTCGCGCTGGTAGTCGCGGTTGGTCTTCTCCCGACTCCAACGGATGGCGTTTTTGGCGGCTAAATCTTTGATGACCTGCAGGTAGTACAGGCGGATCGCCAGCGAATAGTTGCCCTGAGCCACGGCGTCGCGCAGAAAGCGGTCCAGATCGGTTTCGTGGAGGTATTGATCAAGGTTGTCCACCGTAATGGCCACGCCATCGCGAGCGATGACCCGATTGCGCGGTGCTTGCAGCATCCGGTAGATGGCGTACCCGATGAGGGCGGATGCCAGTAAAATGGCCAACACTTGGAGCACACTCCCCAGCCCCTGAGTAGCCGCCGTCCAGTCCAGAAAATTAGGGTTATAATTGCGCTGCGGCCTTTCCTCTTTGGGCGGCTTGGGCTGGTCCTTGCTATAGTCCAGACCTTGGGAAGCATCCGCCCATTGCTGCGCGGGCACCGTCCGCATGGCTACGGGCGGTTGTGGCGGAAACATTTCCGTCGCAGTAGGTGCTGTTTCCTGAGGAAACAGTTCTACGGATTCCTCCACGGGTATCTCCTCGATCTGGGCGGAAAGGGGCAGGGGCAGCAGCAACAGCAGTACAAGCAGGTAGCGCATGGAGAGCGTGACAGGCCCATAAAGGGGCGCATGGGTGGCAAATATTGGACTTTTATTTAAAAAGCCTGGCAAGCCAGGGACATTTTGTTCTGCAAAGGTCGTCGCAAATAACCGATCTTTGAGCGCTTGGTTTTCCAGGCCGCTGATTACACCTTTATCAAAAACGTTAGTATGAAAAAATTTCTCCCATTGGCTTTGCTGCTGGCAGTAGCCTTTCCAGCCTTTACTCAAACGATCAAGCCGCTGCTTCCTGCCGGTGAAAAAATCCACACGCCGGAGCAATTGCGCGTACAATGGCTTGGCAAAGCCGACGTGCCGGCCGTTGAAAATCCGTTTGGCGCACCGCCCGCTACGCACCGCCCGCTCCCGGCCTTGCAGCCGGTAAGCCCCGGCACACCGACCGTGCGCATTACCCGGGGTGAAAACGGATTACCCATCCTCTTTCAGGGCAAGACCGCTGCTTCCGGTCATTCGGCCGATGCAAAGCCACTCCCGGTCCGCGCACTGGAGTACTGTGCCAGCCTACAGCCGGCCGGCATCGTGCAGCCGGCGGACGAGTTTGTCGCCATGGCGGCCACTACGGACGAACAGGGCAACGCCCACGTTCGCCTACAGCAAGTATTTCAAGGAATTCCCGTGTACGGCGGCGAAGTGATTGCGCACACCCAACAAGGGGCTTTCGGCCTGCTCAATGGCCGTTACTACCCAACTCCCCAGCTGAGCGCCGTTGTGCCAACGCTCAGTGCCGAACTGGCTATTCAGCAGGTCAAAAACGCGATTGGCCCGGACAAAGTAAAAACCAACTGGACATCCGATGAGCGGAAACTCATTGACGGACAACCCTTTGCGGCAGTTTTAATGGTTTATCACCACCAGCGTCAGTTAAACGCCGAACGCCTGGCCTGGGTCATCACGGCACACCCCAACATCCTGACCCGGACTGTTTATTTCGTGGATGCGCATACCGGCGAGATCATGCACTCTTTCGAGCATATTTGCAAAATTGACGGCGCACACCCGGAACATCATCTCCTCGCCAGTCACGCAACGGTCCTTGCTGACCCGGAGGAAGCAGCTACACCGGCGGCACCTGCCGCCGCTCCCTGGGTGCTGGATGGCCCGGTGACCGC
>JBKJKS010000139.1:0-7145 GCA_046597295.1 Saprospiraceae bacterium | reverse complement strand
CTATGCTGCGCACGGAAATGGCTTCTTCCCCCTGCGGAGCGGATGCTTCAGGCGCCGTGGAAGCCTGCGCACCGCAACCGCCGAGCAAGGCAAACAGACCGATGCCAGCCGCCACGACGAGCGCGGGCGCTATCAGTGCTTCGAGTTTCATGTATTTCATACGCTATTGATTGTCAAGTGTGTTGAAATTGCGGAATAAATTTCGCCCGCCGGCGCTCACAGGCCGGCCGCCTGCCGCAGCGCCGCTTCTTTCAACAGGATGTCCATCCAGGCCAGGGTCGCCTGCAGGCGGGCGGACGTCACGCGGTTTTGCGCCTCCAGGAATTCGATGAGCAGCACCTGGCTTGCCCGGTATTTATTGTTCACGATGCGAAAGGTCTCCTCGGCCGCCCGCAAGCCGGCCTGCGCGGTGGTGTAGGTAAAGCGGGCGGCCTCGAAATCGTTCCAGCCTTGGGTCACCTGCAGGGCGATCTGCTGTTCCGTCTGCGTCAGTTGGGTACGGATTTTCTCATTTTCCAGGCGGGCTACCTGGCTCCTGCTCTTCCGCTGCCCCGCATCGTAGAGATCGTAGGTCAGGCCGACCTGGGCCAGTGCATAGGCCTGATCGCTGCCGAAATTATAGCCGTAGCCCTGAAAACCAAACTCCCCACCCAGGTAGAAATCGGGTAGTTTGCGATTGGCATCATTGCGCTGCACATCCGTTTCCGCAGCTGCCAGACCGGCGCGGAGGGCGGCAAATTCCTGCCGGTTCGCCAGCGCTTTTTGGATGAGCTCGTCTGCCTGATAAGCCGGCACGACTGCGCGGAGCAGGGTAGAGTCCACGGCTACTTCCGCTTGCAACTCCTTGTTGATCAGAAAGTTGAAGTAGGCACGGGCCGTATTCTGACTGCTGCGCAGTCTGTAGATTTCGTTATCCGCTTTACTGAGCTCGTAGTCGGCGGTAGCCACCACGTCACGGGTAGCCACGTTGTTTCTGACCAGCGATTCGTTGAAACGGCGCAGCTCGGTCAGCACCGTTTTAGCATTCAGCCAGACCTTTTCGGCTTCCAGAGCCTGCATATACTGGAGGTAAGCCCCGGTGATCTGGTAGCGCAGTTCCTGTTCCAGGGCCGCCTTCTGGGCGATCTTCCCGGTATACAGCTGCTCCTGGATCCGGCGGTTGTAGCGCAGGTCGGAATTGAACAGCGGATACGCGAACTTCAGCTTGGTCTCTTGAAAATTATCGGGTAAAAACTGGATCTTCTGATTGTCGACCTGGGGAAAGGCGTTGCTCTGCGTGATCTGATTCAAGGTGGTGTACACCGGGTTCAGCAGGTCACCAATGGGCAGGCTGGTGTTTCGCCCGCCAAGTGCCCGGGTGTAATTGGCATTGAAGGACAGGGTGGGATAAAAAAGACTTTTCGCCTGCCTGATGCTCTCCAGGTTTTTTTGCAGGTCCAGCTGCTGTTGCTGCAGCGCCAGATTGCCGGCCAGCCCGGCGCGGACGTACGCTTCTAGAACGGCGGAACTTTGCGCTTGCGCAGGGGAATAACCGAGTAGTAGCAAAAAAGGCAGCAAAAAAAACAAGCAGAATTTCATGCGGGAATAACCGTTTTCTTAAACTGAACAACGTTTAGTAATGGAAGCAAAAAAAGGCATTAGCGGAATGCCCGGCAATTGAAAAGTCGTGAATGGTTGATTTAGGGGGCTGACTGGCAAAAGTCAGGGCATTTTGTTTTCCAGATTCAAACATGAACTGGATTTAAAAGAGGTCTTTAAATAACTGCCTTACAAGCTGCCCGCCATCCTAATCAGCATGGCAAACGACCGCTCGGCCAGTCCCTTGCGTTTTTCTTCCGGATACATGCGCATACGCTCGCGCACGAAGAGCGATACCAGTCCGTGGGCATGGCACCACAGCGTGTAAGCAATAGCCTCGGTGTCCGTGCTTTTGAAATAGCGCTGGTCTACACAGGCTTGTACCGTATCCACAAAAAAGGCGTGAGTCGCCATGCCGAGCAACCAACAGTCCTGATTTTCAATGTGTTCCATCGGCGCCCGGGTCAAAAACAGCAGGTCGTACCAGTCCGGATGCTGCATACCGAAGTCGATGTACAGCCGCCCGAATTCAGTTAGACGTTCCCAGGGATTTTCAATCAGCGCCGCCGGGGCCAGGTGGTCGCGCTTGGCGGCCGCGGCCATGAACTGCAGCGCATAATAGATCTCGTTCTTGTCTTTGTAGTACAGGTAAATGGTGGCCGGACTGTACTCGATGGCCTCGGCAATCTGGCGGATATTGACGCCATCGTAGCCTTTTTCCCGAAACAGGTCGTGTGCCGCATCGAGGATGAGCTGGCGCATTTCTTCCTTTTCCCGTTCTTTTCGCTGTGTAATGCCCATCAAGTAGAGTTAACGGTGCAAATTTACTGAACAATGTTTAGTAAAGCAAGGATATTACCTGGCCAGAGAGAAAATTTTTGACGACTTTGTTTTCAGCCCTGGCAAATGCCTTCTTTTTCAGATGTTTGGGGCAAGTTTGGTGGACGTGCCAAAGCGTTATTTCAAAACGGTTTTTTCCCTGCATGCAAAACCACCCGGATTACGAGCAAATTGTCCTGCCCTTGCTGGCTGGCAAAAGGGAAACCGTACAAACTGTATTCGACCAGTGTTTTCCCCTTATGCTGGCTTTCGTCCGGCGTACCGGGGGCAACCGGGAGGATGCGGAGGATGTCTTTATGAACAGCATAGAGGTGTTTTACCTGTTGGCTCGTCGGCCGGGATTTCAACTCACCAGCACTTTTTCGACCTTATTATACGGCATCGGACGCTTGCAGTGGCTGAAAGCCATTGGAAAAAAAAAGCATATACAATTGGGAACAATTGAAGCAGATATGGGATCAATAGAAGGGGAGGATTTGGTAGAAGGCATGCAGCAAGCCGAACGTCACCGGTTGTACCGCGAGAAATTTGTCCAATTGGATGCCGATTGCCAGAAATTATTGTTGATGAGTTTTCAAAACCTGTCCTATGCAGTGATCACCGCGACCATGGATTTTTCCAGTGAAGCATACGCCCGAAAAAGAAAGCATTTTTGTAAAGATAAATTGATCCAGCTGATCCGGGCGGACCGGCGATTTGACGAGTTGCAATACTATTATGACGAATGAAGAAAAAACGGCGGCTTTGGAAGCCTTCCTGCGCGGGGAGTTGAGCACGGCGGAAGCCGACCGGTTTCAGCGCGTATTGCAGGACGACCCGACCTTACGGGCAGAACTCGCCTTGCATCAGGAGGTAGAAGAAGCAGTGGGTACTTCGCCCTTGAATGATTTGCGTAGCACGGTAACATCCATCCTGCAGGAGAATCGTCCGGCGCCTCCAAAGCGTCAGCCTTTGGTTTACTGGCTGGTGGCCGCGCTGTTTGTCCTAGGGCTGGCCGCCTGGCTGCTGCGCTCCGATGGCCACGAAAGTAAAGAGCAACTTTTTGCGGCCTATTTTCAGCCGCCGGCCACGCTGGACCAGCCTGGTCAGCAACGGACGGACACGTATTCCAGGCCGGATGGCAACCGGCTGGCCGACTCGCTGTATCGGGCAAAAAATTATACGGCTGGCCTGCAAGTGTTGGAGGCTCAGACCCGGAACCCCGCTTTCGAGCCTTCCTCTGCGTTCTACTATCAACTTGGGCTCTTGTATCTGGCTAATCGCGAAGCCGGGCCCGCCCTCCGTAACCTCAGCCGGATCGAGATTGGCTATGTTTATGAAAAACAATGGTATCATGCTCTGGCCATGTTACTCAGTATTGGAGCAGATGCCCGTACCAGGACCGAGCTGCAGGCGATTGCCTATTCTGACAGTCCTTTCCGCCAGGATGCTGCCGCCTTGTTAAAAAGGCTGGAAGAGTAGGGTTTCCAGAAACGTCGCAGGACCCAGCTGGCAAGTCCGAGCGAAAGCCCTCCCAGTCCCAGCGCCGCGGCCAGTAATTGGGTCATCGGTGCCTGGGGCGGCAAGGCTTGGTTATCCCCCACCAGCACCAGGCTGGCCCAGTAACCCGGATGGGCGGATTTATCGGATTTTGTCTCGCTCAAATAGGATAAGGCTGCTCCGCGCAAAGCCCGGCTCTTGTCCTGGCCTCGCCGGAGATTGGTAAAGAAACACCCGACAACTTCCCTCCCCGCGGCGTCGTCCACCGGCCATAAGCTCATCACCATGGCGGGACAGCCGGCCTGCCGGAACGCCCTGGCCAGACTCATCACCCCTTCTCCCTTTTGCACCCTGCCTACGCCGGTGTTGCAGGCGCTCAATACGGCCAGCCGGGCGGTTAATCTCATCTGGCTCAATTCATAGGCAAACAACCGGCTGCTCTGTTCGGTGTTTCCGCCGGCATCGGAAAAGATCAGCGCCGACAGGGACGGATCGCTATCGTTCGTCAAGGCATGCATAGCCAGGTGAAGAATGCCTGCCTGCGGCGCCAGACGCTGAAAATTCTGTTTGGTCGCCCCCGGACCAAGCAGCGCCTGGCCGCCGGTCAGGGCCGAGCAGGCGCTGACTTCCGACCGATTGAAGCGCAGCGCGGCAAAGCCGCCGCGCACTACGGTGGCCGCATACAAATCAGTGGATTCACCGGCGTAGTCCGGGGCGAAACCAACGTATGGGCCCACTGGACCGGTGGATTCGGAGGCGGCCGTCAGCGCCGTGGCAGAAAACTCATACTGCACCGGCCGCTGGCGCAGGAGATAAGGCAAACGCCGGAAATTCAACTGCCGGCTGTCCGCAATATCCGGCGAGCGGGTGAGCAGTACATGGAAAGGCAGATAGCCCAGCAAGCCATCCGGCACGATGACCAGTGGCAGGGTGTCGGCGGGTAAAAGCAAGGGCTGCAGTAAGCGTTCGTATAGTGTTGCTGCATGCTGACAAAACTGCTGAAAGTCTGCCGCCGCCGCGGCATCATTGCCGGGAACACTATTGTAATTTGCCAGGCAGCCGCGCAGGGCCTGCAGCGAAGCCGTCGTTGGGCCCGGCTCCCCGAGCCGAAGCCATTTCACCTGGCCGGGGCTGATGGCAAAAGCATAGAGCATGCGGTCACCCCAGAAATATTCCACCAAAGTGCTGTTCCGGGCTTTGGCCAGCGCCTTTAACTCCGCCAAAGTCGCCACCGGCCCTTCATATTTCCATTTGAAATAGGTCGGGTAGTCCCGGCGCAACAGCGCCAGCAGTGCTTCGAGCGCATGACGGGCCTGGTTCCATTCCTGTTGCACCTGCGCCACGCGCGCCGGATCGGCCGGGCGATGGCCCACGGTAGCCAG
This sequence comes from Saprospiraceae bacterium, assembly GCA_046597295.1. Lineage (GTDB taxonomy): Bacteria > Bacteroidota > Bacteroidia > Chitinophagales > Saprospiraceae > M3007. The sequence continues at coordinate 1,866 of JBKJKS010000139.1, read as the reverse complement.
AAAATGATGCAGCTGACTGCACCGGGCTTTAAGTCTCAGTTCTTCTTCCAGCAAATCGGTCGGCAGGTGGGCGGCTTCCCGGGCGGCCGATTCGCGCAAACCCGCGGCCAGCAGTGCGCTTTTACTTTTTTCCATGAAAAAGAAAGCGGTATCCAGCAGCGCTTCCTGCCGGGTAAGGACCCATTTCTGGTAAAGACCGTCCAGCGCATGCCCGGCAACGACGGCGACCTGCTCCTGTAAATCCTGCCGGGCCTCATCCGTAAAAAGAATAGTCCGCAGCGTATCCCCATAAGCCAGCGCCTGGTAATAGCAGCGCAACGCAGCATCAATCTCTGCAAGATTATTCCAAGCTGGCTCATAGCGTCGGGCATGGATCTGTCCCCGGAGATGGAGCAAAGCCAGGTAAGCATCCGGTTGGCCAAGCGCCGCAAAAGCAGGCGTTTCCGTGCTCGTGACAGCGGGCAGCAGGCAGGCATTTTGGGCTTGCTTAGTCCATTCCAGGGCTTCATGCAGGCGCCCTGCCTGTAGACACTGACGGGCCATCCGGGTTTGAATAGTGGCTACCAGCGGATGTCGGGGGCCGGTGACCGGCAAGGCGATGGCCTGGGCCCGACGCCAGCAATTTTCTGCTCCGCGCCCGTCGCCACCCTGGGCCAGCGCGTCGCCCAAGCCGAGCAAAGGTTTGGCCCGGTTGAAGTTTCCGGCTTCCATGTGCCGCGCATCGGCCAAGGCGGAGGACGCCTGAAAGGACGCCGCTGCGGCATTGTTCTGTGCAAGGGCCAATTGGCACAGTCCTATTTTATACAGTAAAAGGGCCCGGCTATGGCAATTGTCGGGCACCTGGGCCGGCCAGCATTCATCCAGACAGCCACGGTAGATCAGGATGGCGGCAGCGGTATCGCCCTGAGCCAAACGGCAGTCGCCGAGACCTTCCCGGACAAAGGCCAGCAATTTTCCGCCCGGTTCTCCCACACGCGTCTCCAGGGCCAGGGCTTCTTCGTAAGTGAGCTGCGCCGCGTAGGCATCGCCTAAGCCCAGCTGGGCATGGGCCATATTTTTCAAGTATTTCACAATCTGGGAGTCCTCCACGCGATGAACCTCCAGCCAGGTGTCGCGGGCTTTTTGAAAGTGTTCCAGTGCCCGGTCGAAACGGCCCAGCCCCTCGTAGTTGAGGCCGAGGTTGTTATGCAGGCGGCAAAAAAGTGCGGCATTGGCAGGACTGGGCGCGTTTAAAAACACCAGGGCCGAATCGGCATAGCCGATGCCGCGGGTGTAGTCGTCGGCGAGATAGTGCGCAATGGCGAAGCGCTCATAGATTTCGGCCAAGGCGGGGTCGCGCTCGCCATACTGCTGCCGGAAGATATGCCGGGCCCGCTCAAACCAGGCCAGGGCTTCCCGCATACTGCCTCCGGTGCGCCGGTCGGCGTGGATGTTGCCGAGGATGATGTACAAACGCGCGATCTCGAGGTGATCTGCCCCCAGTCGTTCGACGGCCAATGGCAGGGTGAGGGTACAGATACTAATCGCCGCTTCGGAGTCGTGGTCATACCAGCGGCACCAGGCCGCACTGCGCCGGCATATGACGACTTTTTCCCACTGCTCTTTTTCTGAAAAAAGGCTTTCCGCTTGGCGGTATAATGCCGTGGCGCTGTCGAAGTGGAGGGCGTCTTTGAGGGAATCGGCACGAACGAGGAGGGCATCCTCGGGCGCCCATAACGGGGGCGGAGGCGCCAAGAGCCCGTCGCTTCTTTGACAGGCGGTCCCGGAGAATAAGGCGGACAAAAGACAGCAAAAACGGAAGAGGACGTTCATCGGGTGGATAGGGCTGGTTCCTGGAAAGAACGGTGTTGGACAGATGAAAATAGG
>JBKJKS010000115.1:0-3234 GCA_046597295.1 Saprospiraceae bacterium | reverse complement strand
GTCATTTCGGTCGAGATCATGGACCTGGCCTTTTCCCTGGACAACGTGTTTGCCGTAGTCGCCTTCGCCGATACAAATAAGGTAGATGTTATCGGTGAAGGCGACTACGGCAAACACGTTGTCCAGGGAAAAGGCCAGGTCCATGATCTCGACCGAAATGACCGTGGCCCAGAAGGAACCGACCAGCCCGATGGTGATCTTATAGAACCAGTTATTTTCCTTGACCAGCATATCGTCGGTGGTCTCGGGCGTCGCTTTCTTGCGGAAATAATCCCAGCACAGGTAGAGCAGGTACAGGCCGCCCAGCGGCTTGAGCCACCAGATCTGGATAAGCCAGGCGGCAAAGAGCAGGCAGAGGCCCCGGAAGAAATAGGCGCCGATGATGCCGTAGCGCAAAGCGCGGGCCCGCTGTTCTTTGGGCAGATCGAGCACCATCGTGGCCAGCACGGCAGCGTTGTCCACCGAGAGCAGACTTTCGATCAGGATTAGATTAAAAATAATGATCAGCGAACCTTCCCAATCGTTGCCGAATATCTGTTGAAATAAATCAGTCATAGTGTCTTTTGGCGCCGGAGCACCTTACTTGATTATGCCCAAAAGGCAATAGCCGCTTAGTAAACAGTTTTCACCCGGGATGTTTCATTCTGGCACGCTACAACCCGCAGTTTTACCAAACTATTCCTGGGCTTCCTGCAGCAGCTGGTCGGACTCCCGCAACAATTGCTCCAACTCGCGTTGCAGCTCCTGTTTGCGCCGCTGCTGCTCCGCGGCTTTGTTGGCCAGCACGGTCTGGGTTTTGGGGTCGGTCTTCTTGGTCGAGCGGGCCGCCGCGGCGGCCTGCTGGTCGCCCTGTTCGATCTGGTTCAGTTCCTCCTGTAGTTCGGCTTTTTTGGCCTCCAGACCATCCAGGCGCTTGATCACTTTCTCGTCCACGTATTTGGCGCGGTCGCGGATGGCCCGGTAAGTATCGCCCAGTTTGTCCAGCACCTTGTCGTACTTGCCGGCGTCATACTTGGACTTTTCGGTCTTCATCAGTTGGCCGACCGAGACGATCACGTTGCGCATGGACCCAAACACCTGTTTGGATTGCTCCCGCTCGGAATTGGTGCCAAAGAAGAAGTTGTAGACCAGAATGCCGATGACGAGCAGGACGGCCAGTTTGAACAGGGAACGGATCATGGTATAGGTGTCTTTAGGTGCTGCAAAGTTGAAAGTCCGGCGCGGCGGATGCAAAATTTATCTACAAAAGTACCCCGTTTTCAGGTCACAATGTTAATAATGCGGCCCGGCACCACGATGAGCTTCTTCACCGGAGCGCCCTGCGGGGTGCGCAGCACGAAGTCCTGCGTCAGCACGCCCTGTTCGATCTCGGCGGCGGGCAGATCGGCCGCCACTTCAAAGGTGCCGCGCATTTTCCCGTTGATCTGCACCGGGTACTGGATGGTGGCCAGCTGCAAATAGGCTTCGTTATAGGTCGGCCAGGTGGCGTCGCAGACGGTGGTGGTATGGCCCAGCTGGTCCCACAGTTCCTCGGCCATGTGCGGCGCAAAGGGCGCGAGCAGCACGATCAGCGGTTCCAGCACCGCCTCTTTCGAGCAATTGAGGCTGCGCAGTTCGTTGGTGCAGCTCATGAAATTGCTCACGCAGGTGTTCATCGAAAAACGCTCGATGTCCTCGGTCACCTTTTTGATGCAGGTATGCAGTGCACGCAGTTCGGCGGGCGTAGCAGCCTCGGCGCTGACGCTGAAATGGCCGTTTTTATCAAAAAACAGGCCCCAGAACTTGCGCAGAAAGCCTGCCACGCCGGTGATGCCGCTGGTGCTCCAGGGCTTCGAGTTTTCCACCGGCCCAAGGAACATTTCGTACATCCGGAAACAGTCCGCGCCGTACTCGCGCACCATATCGTCGGGGTTCACCACGTTGAACTTCGACTTCGACATTTTCTCCACCTCATAGGCACAGGTAAACTGCCCGTTCGCGTCCATTTTAAAATTGGCGGACGCAAAAGTCGATTTCTGCAGCGCCTGCTCCACGTCCAGCACGTCATTATTGACCAGGCTGATGTCGACGCGCAGCTTAGTGAACAGGTCCGCGTCGTACTGCGGCAGCAGGCTATGCGACACGTACAGGCTTTCGCAGCGCGGTTTTTCCAGCTGGCTGATGAACGGCTCCCGGCTGTTGAGGGCCGTGCGAATCTTTACGATGGTCTGCAGCGGCTCGTTGATGTCGTCGCAAAGTTCCTCGGTGGTCAGTACCAGCAGGCGTTTGCGGTCGGCCTCGGCGCTGCGGCGGATGCGCTCGATCTTCTCCGGCAGTTTGTAAGAGGTCACTTCGATGACCAGGTTGTTGGCGCCAAAAGCGAAATCGTAGGTATAGCCTTCTTCCGATTCCGACCGGGACCGGGCGATGGGGCCTTCCTGCTCGAAATGCCGCTCCAGGATTTCCTGCCACAGGTACTGCTCGAAGAACGATTCCTTGGCCCGGTACACGAAGTTCGAGCGCCCCTGGATCATGCCCTGGTTGATCAGTTTCTTGGCAAATTCCCGCTCCGGTACCAGGCCCAGATCGTACAGAAAGTGGTTCCAGAACCGGCTGTAGAGCAGGTGGCCGACGGCATGCTCGGGACCGCCCAGGTACACATCCACCGCCTGCCAGTAGCGCATGGCCTCCGGACTACAGAAGGCTTCATCATTCTGGGGATCCATGTAGCGGTAGAAATACCAGGATGAGCCGGCCCAGCCGGGCATGGTCGACAGCTCGAGGCCGCCACCGCGGGTGGCGCTATGGGGTTCCCGGCTGGTTTGCGCATGGTCCTGGGCGGGCAGTGCCACATTGGACTGCGCGGCGGCATCGTCCGGGGCGAAAGGCTCGATTTGCACGCTCTTATAGGGCGGCGGCGAAATGGAAATGCCGGTGTTCTCCTCCAGCTCCTGCAACGAGTAGTCATCTGCCTCTTCGGACTCGGGCAGGGCATAGCCGGGCGTTCGGCGCGACGTATACGTCCAGTTCTCGGCCCGGGCCAGCGGCGGTTCGCCGGACTCGGTGGGCAGGTATTTATCGACCGGCGGCAGCACCAGCGGCAGGTCCTGTTCGTCGATCAGGTAGGGCAGGCCGTCGTGCCAGTAGGCCGGCACCGGTTCGCCCCAATAGCGCTGGCGGCTGAACACGGCGTTGCGCAGCTTGTACTGCGTCTTGCCCTGGCCCAGGCCGTGGGTCTCCAGGTAGTTGATCAGC
>JBKJKS010000187.1:0-17166 GCA_046597295.1 Saprospiraceae bacterium | reverse complement strand
AACACCGTGGACATTCAACTGGCCACCCACGATGCCGGCAACATCGTGACGGACAAGGACCGGAAGTTGGCCGCAGTAATCGATGAAATTTACAAAAAGTACCAGCTGGAAGCGCCGGAATAGTACCGGTGTGGCCGCTTCAGTTTTCCTTTACACCATATAACGGAAATCTTTCCAAGCTGGAATTACAACACGAACATGCGTATCCAGTCCAAATTGCCCAATGTCGGCACCACCATTTTTACGACCATGTCGGGCTTGGCCACGCAGCACGACGCGATCAACCTATCGCAGGGCTTTCCGAATTATCAGCCCTCGCCGCGCCTGCAGGCGCTGGTGACCGAACACATGGCCAAAGGCGCCAACCAGTATGCCCCCATGCCGGGCGTACCGCTGCTGCGTGCACGGATCGCTGCCAAGCTGGCCGCCAGCTACGGCGTAGCGGTGGATCCGGATACGGAAATTACCGTCACGGCGGGCGGCACGCAGGCCATCTTCTGCGTCTTCGCCGCGTTCGTGCGGCCCGGCGACGAGGTGATCCTGCTGGAGCCCTGCTACGATTCGTACCGGCCTTCCGTGGAAACGATGGGGGGTATACCGGTGATCCATACCTTGCAGGCCCCCGATTATCAGGTGGATTGGGCGGCGGTAAAAGCGCTGATCACGCCGCGCACGCGCCTGCTGTGCATCAATACGCCCCAAAATCCGACCGGCACCATCTTACGGGACGCCGATATGCGGGCGCTATCCGATCTCCTGGCCGGCACTGACGTGCTGCTGATGAGCGACGAAGTGTACGAGCACCTCATTTTCGACGGCGAACTCCATGCTTCGGCTTTACGCTATCCGGCGCTGCGCGAGCGGACGCTGGCCATCTATTCTTTTGGCAAAACCTACCACAATACCGGCTGGAAAACCGGCTATTGCGTAGCCCCGCCCGAACTGACGCGGGAGTTTCGCAAAGTGCACCAGTTCAATGTGTTCAGCGCCAATCACCCCATGCAGGCGGCCTTCGCCGACTTCATGGCCGATCCGCAGGAATACCTGGGACTGCCGGATTTTTACCGGCAAAAACGCGATTTCTTTCTCCGGGCCATGGCCGGAACGCGATTCCGGCCACTGCCCTGCCGGGGCACTTACTTCCAGCTGTTCGATTATTCCGCCATCAGCGAGGAGCCGGACCTGGATTTCTGCCGGCGCCTGACCACCGATTTCGGCGTGGCCGCTATCCCGGTCTCCGCTTTCCATTCCGACGGGCGCGACGATCGGGTCATCCGTTTTTGCTTTGCTAAAACCGAGGATTTGCTGGAACAGGCGGGGAAGTTGCTGGAAAGAGCCTAATAGGCAAAAGGGCAAAGGGCAAAGGGCAAAAGAAACAGTTTGCCCTTTACCTTTTGCTTTTTTGCCCTTTGCTTTTTTGCCCTTTGCCTATTTAGTTCCGCACCACCATCAGTTTCCCGCTCTGCATCCGGCCGTCCTTCAAAATACGGATGGTATAAAAGCCGGGCGCCAGATCGCTGACGATGACCGTCTGCAGGCCGGCCTGTGGCTTTTCCAGTTTGCGCACCGCTTTTCCTTCCGCATCGTAAATGGTCACCGACTGGACGGCAAAGGGCAGATCGAGGGTGAATTGGGTGCTGGCCGGGTTGGGGTAATACAGGGCCTGCCAGGGGGCCGGTTGCGGCTGGTTGGGCTGGGCTTGCGGGTCTTCAAAACGAATGGCCGATTGGCCCGTGCAGGTTTTAACGGTCGTATACTCCGTGATCAACCGGACCAGCAGGTCGTTCAGCAGTTCCACCTTGTATTCGTCGGTGGTCGGTTCCATGTGCTTGCCGCCGATGCCGCTGTGGTCGGTGAGGAAAACATAGCTGCCGTTGGTGGCCAGACCAAAAAATTTCATCAGAAATTCGGTGTCTTTCTGAATACCGCTGGCCGTGACCGGCACGATGCGGATGCCCCGGCGGGCAGCCTCGCGGATGCTGCGCTGCAGGCTGGCGTTGATCTCGGGCGACTGGTGCGGGCTGGCGTCGAGGACCAGGAAACAGATGCGGGCAATAGCATTGTCACTCCATTTTTGATTAAAAATCGCTTCTTCCAAAGCGCTTTCCACCGCTTCCGGATAATCGCCACCGCCGCCGGCAAATTGTTTGGTAATAAATTCGACCGTCTGGGCAATGTCCGGCGAGAGACCGCTGCTTTTGGTCAGGTATTCATCGCCATGATCGCGATAAAATACCGTCCCCATGCGGAAAGCCAACGCCGGATTGTTGCTTTTGGCGCGTCCGATCACGTCAAAGAGTTCGCTCTTTAGGTATTCGATCTCGTCGCCCATGCTGCCGGTGGCATCGACTGCCCACACGATGTCCACGTTCGAGGGTGCCAGGCAGTCCACCTGGATCTGGTGGCGGTTAATGCCGTCTTTGGCCGCCTTGGGCGGTCCCAGATCGTGCTTTTTGCCATTGATCCAGGCTTCCGCCCGTAATCCGGACATTTCTTTCTGGTCAAACAAACCCGCCCACAGCTCAGCCTGGCCGGTATTGTCGGTACGCGCTTCCCAGATCAGATCGCCTCCGGCAGCATGCAGTTGCACCACAGCGTCGGCCACCGGAAAGTCCTGGGCATTGGTCAGCAGGATGGTATAGCGGTTTTTTGGAAAAAAGCCATACAGGGTCTCGTACTGGGTGATCTCGCCGTCGCTGAGCAGGTCGAGCCAGTGTTTGTTCCAATTGTGGAGATCGTTCCACTCTCCGGCGGTGAGCAGTCCGGCCCGGGGAGTGGGCTGCTCGGGGATGCCGGGGGCGAAAACGGGCAGATCATCATCACCCATTTTAAGACGTCCTTCCGCATCTTTTTCCACCGGACGGCCGCTTGCGGGATCAAGTTTGTCGGTAAGGAAAATATTGCCTCGATATGGGTTGACCTCGTGCTCTATGGCGGAAGATTCTGCGCCAGACACTTTTACTCCATCCAGGTAATCGTCCGTAGGCGTAGTCCGCGACCCTTTGATTTTCGCATCCGCCGTACTGGTTGGTGCTGGAGACGGCGCCAGGATGGCCGCTGCTTTTTCGCGCGTTGATTTTCCCGGCGCTTCAGAATGCGACATTGTGCTTGCGGGTGTAATGTCTCTTGCATTCTTCTGGCGGGCAACCCCATAGCCAACGACCACGCATTCACTCAAAGCGGCGGCGCTGGCGGAAAGGCCGATATCCAGCGTGTTGTGCTGGTTGGCCCTGACTTGCACACCGGTGATGCGCTGCGTCGTGTAACCGGTGTAACTGAAGGCTACTTCATATTCGCCGGGCGTCAGTTGCAGGCGGTAGGTACCGTCCACACCGGTCAATAAGCCTTTCACAAGTTTGCGATTCTGGGTAACCTGCACCGTTACGCCAATCAGTATTTCTTTCGATTCCTGGTCAGTGACCAGGCCGGTCAGGGTGGTTTCCGTAGCGGGACTTAAGCCGCCAATGCCGAGTAAGGCGGAGCAAAAAAGAAGGAAGAAGGTTTTCATACGCTGTTTTTTAAAAAAGAAAAATGCTTTCGGGCAAACGGATGTTGGTCGCCGGCGAAATGCACACGCAGCGGAAATAAATTGATCAGGAAATTTAGAATGGTCGTGTTGGGCAAATATTTCCAGTGCCGGGCCGCAGCGTTTATCGTCCCATTTTGCCCAACTTCCACCACAGCGACCACTCCTGCTGCAGCCGGAAATAAGGCTGCTGCACGGCGCCGAACTGGCGGCGAACCCGCTCGATGGGACGGACCATGCTCCCGGCAAAATCAAAGGTGGGCACTTTCAGTACCTCGTGGGCGTAGCGGATGGCTTCCCAGGCCAGCAGGATGCCCGCGCCCGAAGCGCGGTGCTGCGGGTTATCGCCGGCCAACAGATAGTAGGCTGACTGCGCATCCCAGACGAGGTAGGCGACGGAGTGCAGGTCGCCGGTGGCCCGGTCGCGGGCGAAAAAGATCTCGCGCTGCCCACGGGTGGCCAATGCTTCATCCAGCCGTTGCAGAAAGTCGGTAGAAACGGGGCCAGGCAGCCCCTGACGGGCATACCCGAGGTCATGCACTTGTTGGAATTCGAGTAAAGTGCCCCTGGTGCCCACCTTGATTTTTTTGGCAGCCTTGGGTATTTTTTGATTGCGGTAGTCCGGCGCGAGCTGGTCGCGGACCGTTTTTAAATCCCGGATATCCAGCACATAAGAGTACCGGGTCGTTTGCCGGAAACCCTGCCAGTAGAAGGGCAGCCAGTTGGTAACGGTATAATTAAAATCCTGCTCAAAAGCAGCCAGGCCGGTCGGTAACAGGCCCAGCAGTTTTTCCAGCAATCGCGTTTCGTGGCGTGGATGGCGGTAGGCGGGCAGCAGGTAGGGACCCATCTGCCGGGTGAGCTGCGGCATGGCCACGTAGGTCCAGGGGCCTTTCTTTTTCAAAAAATAAGGCCATACCGCCACTACTTCCGGGCCTTTGGTCACGATCGCCGCGTCCCAGGTGCCGCCGACACAAGTAGCGTCCAAATACCAGGGTTGCAGGAAAAGCGGCAGATCGGCCGGGGCGGTCGCACAAAAAGTGCGATACGTTTGCTGCGACATAGGGCGACTGGCGATGGACAATGAAGTATTTATGCGGGCAATGTAGGGCTTTGCGCCGCATTCCGCTAAAGCCCCGTGTTGATCTGCAGATAAAAGCCACCCTGCCCCAGATCATTCCAGCTGTACTCGATGCGCGCGGTTTTGTCGTAGTAGGCCACGAAATCCAGGCCCAGGCCGTAGCCATACAACCAGCGGTTGGAAACCGGGTTGCGCACCCCGTACCACGGATCGTTGGCATAGCCGGCATCGTTGTTGAAGGCCAGGTAGACCTTCAGCGGGAAGACTTTAAAAGGTTTGAAAGGCATCCATTTACCGAATTTGAACGTCCGGTCCAGCAGATTAAAATGCACCGACGTTTTTGCCAGCGCGAAGTCCAGGCCGTCGCCGACATAGTATTCGTAACCCCGCACGAAGTTGCCGCCATAGCCCAGGGCCTGGTTGTTGTTGTAGGGCGGCTGCCGGCGCGGCAGGCTGGTGCGTCCTTTGACGATGGTTTCCAGGCTCCATCTTTTGCTAAAGGAAAAGTAATGGCCATACTCGGCAAAAAAACGCGACAAGTGCAGGTCATCGGTCAGTAACAATCCGTTCTGCCGCACTTCCAGCACCAAATCCCAGCCGTGCAATGGGTAGGGTTTAATGTCGCGGTGGTCGGTCATGTATTTGTAGACCAGACTGAAATGGCGCTGCCGGGTCTGTCCGGCCAGGAAAAAATCAGTATTCAGCACTTTGGCAATCGTATCAGCAACGCGGTTGTCGCGATATTCCAGGATGACGTTGTGCGTAGACAGCAACTTCGGTCGCCAGTTTCCATTCACCGTAGCGGCCAGTTGCTGGAACATCCACAGTTGAGCATTCCGATAAAATTCGATTTTACTCCCAACCGTTTTATAACCTACCTCGTGCGTGCGGCTGTAGGCCACGCTGGCCTGCAGACCAATCGTGCCCTGCCGGTTGAGGGGCGGAAATCGATAGGCCAGCTCATACTTGTTATTATAGCCGAACTGCCCTTTTACTTTCAGGGCATCCGCATGGCCGGTAAGATTCAGATAGCTGAGGTCCAGACCGTAGTTGACGCGGCGCAGCGAGTGATTGAATTCCTTCCACCAGACGTTGAAATTCCGATCGGCGAGTTCAAACAAAGGAATCGGGTAGATGTACCAGGTTTCCACCAGCTTGATCTGTAAACGCAGCCGGTCGGATGGTTTTGCCGGTAGCGTGTCGATTTCGGCACTGGAAAATAAGCCGGTATTCATCAGGCGAAGCCGGTTGCGCGCCAAGGTGGCGGGTACATCGGCGGTGGCCAGCGAGTCCCCCACCGCAAACTCCAGCTCCCGTAAAATAATTCTGGCCTTGGTTTTGCGGTTTCCGGTAATCGTTATATTTTCAATATGAGAAAAATGCGGTGTGGTTATTGCTGAATCAGGTGGCTGCGCAAAAATGGGAGTAGCGAGTAAAAGCAGAAATAAACATTTGATTACCAAAATTTTAGAACTTTGTGCCTCCAATATGTATAGTTGAATTGAGTGATTTGGGCATTATTTTTTGGTGAAAACGTTAAACACCCTGAAAAACGATTAATCGCCACGCTTTTTTTTTACCTGCTCTCCTACCTTTGGTCAAATGGAATTGAGCGAATTATTGCACGATCCAATGTTTTATGGCCTGGTTTGGGCCATCCTGGCCGTCTCGGGTGTCGTAGTCGGCTGGACTTTGCGTGCGAATTTCCCGGAAAAAGACGTTCGGCAACACCTGACGCGCACCGAGCAGGAACGCAACACACTTGCCCGGCTTTACACCCACCTGAAGCACCAGCACGACCTGCGCGAAGCCGATTTTCGTCGCACCTCGCTGGAAGCGACCAACCTCCGCGATCGCCTCCGATCCATGGAAATGGAAAAATCCGCACTGGCCGCCGCTCAACAAGCCGCCGCTAATCGTATGGAACGTTCCGAGGCTTCCATGTTGCTGTACGGCCAAAAGGTAATCGCCCTCGAACAACAGTCCCTTGCTTTGGGCGCCAAAAATACGCAACTGACCGCGGAACTGGCAAAAATGCTGGAAGAGCTGAATGCCTGGAAAACACTCTACCGTAACTTTAAAATGATGCAGGAAAAGTTGGCCAACTTCGAACGCAGCGCCCGCATCCTGGAAACAGAACGCGACCAACTGCAACGCGAAGTTGCCGCCGCCCGCACCGAGATCGATAAACTGCAGGCGGAACTGGCCCGCCAACTGAACCTGAATGCCAAGAGCCCCCCTTCCAGCGTACGTAAAGGCGGACCGGCGGCTACGGAACAGACAGACGATCTGAAAGTTATTAAAGGCATCGGTTTATTGATCGAACAGCAACTGCACCAGCTCGGGGTGCATACCTTCATGCAGATGAGCCGCTGGGACGACGATGCCGTAATTGTCCATGCCCGTAAACTCAATATCAGCCCCGGAAAAATATTTCAGGAAGATTGGGTGGGTCAGGCGCGCAAATTGGCCGCTGGTTATCACCCCTAAGGTAAGGCGGACGATCAAGCCCGTCTGGCTAGGCTAAAAGATTATGCCACCGCAAACATCTTTGTTTTACCTGCGTTCCTAGCATCGCATCTACTTCCTCTGTGTTATAAATTTTCTTCATGGATAAAATAAAAATTCTGTGGGCCGATGACGAGATTGACCTGCTCAAACCCCACATCATGTTCCTGCAGAGCAAAGGCTATGACGTCGTAACGGCCAGCAATGGCCACGACGCGGTAGAAATATACGGCGAGCAAATGGGTGAAATAGATGTGGTCTTCTTGGACGAAAGTATGCCCGGCCTGACCGGTCTGGAAGTATTGCCACGCATCAAGGAACGCAATCCGGCCGTGCCGGTGGTGCTGATCACCAAGAACGAAGCCGAGCACGTCATGGAAGAAGCGATCGGCTCCCAGATCTCGGACTACCTCATCAAACCGGTGAATCCCAACCAGATCCTGCTGACACTTAAGAAAATCATCGATAACAAACGGCTGGTCCGGGACAAAACCTCCATGGACTACCAGCAGGAGTTCCGCCAGATCTTCATGCAGATCACCGGCGGGCTGGATCACCTGGAATGGGTGGATGCCTACAAAAAAATAGTGGCTTGGGAACTGAAAGTCGATGCCAACGAAGCCTCTGGCGTGACCGATATCCTGGCCCAGCAAAAGCAACAGGCCAACACGGAATTTTCCAAGTATGTCGTGAAAAACTACTTCGACTGGGTCGACCGGAATAGGGAGGTGGGTCCCGTGATGTCGCATTCGCTGCTTCGTAAACACGTGTTTCCGCATATTGGCAATGGTACGCCCACCGTCCTGCTGCTGCTGGATAACCTGCGCTACGACCAATGGAAGACCATCGAACCGATCATCAACGAACAGTTCAAGACGGAAAACGAACAATGCTTTTTCAGCATCCTGCCCACCGCAACCCAGTACAGCCGCAACTCCATTTTTGCCGGCATGATGCCCCTGGATATCGAAACGGCCTTTCCCGATAAATGGAAGAACGATACGGATGAGGGTGGCAAAAACCTGCACGAAGACTTTTTCCTGGGCAAACAGATCGAGCGCGTGTTCCGCAAGGGCATCAAGTGGGATTATATCAAGGTGACCAACGTGGGCAATGCCAAAGAGCTCAACGATAGTATGATCAACTACCTCAACAATGATCTGACCGTCATTGTCTACAATTTCATCGACATGCTGTCGCATGCGCGGACCGAGATGGAGGTGTTGAAAGAACTGGCCGGCGACGAACGGGCTTATCGGTCGCTTACCCGTTCCTGGTTTTTGCACAGTCCGCTGTGGACGGCCCTGCGGCGCCTCGAAGGCCGCGACGTGCAGCTGTTCGTCACCACCGACCACGGCACGATCCGGGTGCAAAGTCCTTCCAAAGTAGTGGGCGACCGCGAGACGACGGCCAACCTGCGCTACAAAGTGGGGCGCAACCTGCAGTACGAGCGTCGCGATGTGCTGGAGATCCGTGACCCCAAATCGGCCGGACTACCACGCCCCAACCTCAGCTCCACCTTTATTTTTGCCAAGGAGGACTACTTCTTCCTGTATCCCAACAACTACAACCACTTCCATAATTATTACAAGAACACTTTCCAGCACGGCGGCATTTCTTTGGAAGAAATGATCTGTCCGGTGGTGCGGATGCGGTCGAAATAGTCGGAATATGCAGGCCCTTCGTCTTTCCAAATCCGACCATCAACTCCACGGCGCCATCCGGCTGGAGGGCTCCAAGAGCATCAGCAACCGGGCGCTCATTGTGCTGGCCCTGGCGAATGCCGATCCGGCAAAGTACCTCCATCGGCTGGCCGGCGCCCGGGATACCACCACCTTGCAACAGCTGCTGGCGCAAACCGGCAACACGTACGATGCGGGCGACGCGGGTACCACCTTCCGTTTCCTGACCGCCTACCTGGCCACCCGGCCCGGCGTGCAAATCCTGACCGGTTCGGAACGGATGCGCGAGCGGCCGGTCGGCGCTTTGGTGCAGGCGCTGCAAAGCTTGGGCGCTGACATCCGGTTTCTGGAAAAAGAGGGTTATCCGCCTTTGCAGATCGGTGAACCGAAGAATCTGGGCCTGGCCAACCGGGAAGTGCATATTCAGGCGGATACCAGCAGCCAGTTCCTTTCCGCTTTGCTGCTGATTGGTCCGTACCTGCCCCAAGGGTTGGTGCTTATTCCGGAAGGCCCGCTGGTATCCCGGCCCTATCTGGACATGACGTTACAACTCATGCGCTACTTCGGCGCGCAAGCCGACTGGCAGGGCGAGCAGTTGCACGTCGCGCCGGGCGCTTACACTCCCCGATCCCTGACCGTAGAAGCCGATTGGTCGGCCGCTTCCTACTGGTATGCCCTGGCCGCCCTCGCCGATGATGTTGACCTCCGGCTGGACGGGCTTTTCGCCGACAGCTGGCAGGGCGATTCCGTGCTGGCGGAGATGATGCAGGAATTTGGCCTTGCAACCACTTTCGAGGTAACCGGCCTGCACTTGAGTAAATCAGGCCTGCCGCAAAAGCCGATTTTCGAAAGGGACTTTCTGGACTGCCCCGACCTAGCCCAGACGCTGGCCGTGGTCTGTGCCGGCCTGGGCCGCCAAGGCCTCTTCACCGGGCTGGAAACGCTGGCGATCAAAGAAACCGACCGGATCGCCGCTTTGCGGACGGAACTGGCCAGGGTCCAGGTATCGTTGTCCAAACTTCCGGTCCGCTTTTCCAAAAAGCAGCCCGACCGGACTTTTTACCTGCTGGACGGCCAGGCCCAATGGACCGAAACACCCCGTTTTCAAACCTATAAGGACCATCGGATGGCCATGGCTTTTGCACCCCTGGCCCTGTTGCAGCCCATCGAGATCGCGCAACCGGACGTGGTCGCCAAATCTTATCCGTGTTTTTGGGAGCATTTGGCGGAAGTGGGGTTTGTGGTGGAAAACGTAGTCGAATGATTCCCCACGATCCATCCGTCCTCTTCGAAACCCGCGCCCAAGGCAAACTCCTGCTCACCGGCGAATATTTCGTGCTGCATGGCGCCCTGGCTTTAGCCCTTCCGGTGCGCTACGGGCAGCATTTGCAAGTAGTCACCTCCGGCGAACACCTGCAATGGCAAAGCCTGGATGAGCAGGGTGCCGTCTGGTTCACGGCAACCTTCCTCCTGCCCCAGCTGGAAATCCGACAGACTTCTCATCTACCAACGGCGGAAACCCTGCTGAGTATACTCTTGGCCTGCCAACGGCAGCGTCCGGAATTTCTGACTGATTTTCCCGGCTTTATGGTCACTACCCGGAACGATTTTCCCAGAAATTGGGGGCTGGGCACCAGTAGTACGCTCATCGCTGCCCTGGCGCGCTGGGCGGACGTGGATCCTTATCCGGTTTTATCCGCCACCCTGGGCGGATCGGGCTATGACCTGGCTTGCGCGTATGCAGGTGGCCCCATTCTCTACCGGCTGGAAAACGGCCGGCCAATGGTGCAACCAGCCGGTTTCCAGCCCGCTTTTGCCGATCAACTGTATTTTGTCTATCTGGAAAAAAAGCAGGACAGCCGGGCGGGCATCGAGCATTACCGCCGCCATCCCCCGGCGGAAGATTTTACTGAAAAAATATCCGCGCTGACCCGACGCTGCGTGGCAGCAACCCGCCTGATGGAATTCGAAGGGGTATTGTCCGAGCACGAAAGTTTGGTGAGCCAGGCGCTGGGCCTGCCCTGCGTCCGGGAACTGCACTTCAAAGACTACTGGGGTGTAATAAAAAGCCTGGGCGCCTGGGGCGGTGATTTTGTGCTGGTGACCAGCGACCGGCCGATGGCCGAAACCCGGTCTTATTTCAACGAAAAAGGGAATACGGTGTTTATTCCTTACCGGGACATGGCGGCTTTTTCGCCACGTCTTTCTTCCTGAATCAACAGCCTGCGCTGTTTTTCCCCTTTCCATGGCCATCCCCTGGTACGACGGTACAGTCAAAAAAATAGCACTGCTGGCGCCCGGCGTCCGCCGCATTTTGCTGGAGGTGCCGGCGGTACAACGATTTGATTTCCAAGCCGGTCAGTTTATTACCCTCGACCTGCCCATCGGTGACAAACGCCTCCAGCGCTGGCGAAGCTACTCCCTGGCCAACGCCCCCGACGGGTCCAATCTGCTCGAATTATGCATCGTACGATCGCCCGATGGCGCGGGCAGCCGCTATTTATTCGAACAAACCGAACCGGGATCTACCCTGCGCTTCAAAGGCCCCGATGGCGGTTTCGTGTTGCCGGAGAAAATCGAGCGTGATCTGGTGTTCATCTGTACCGGCACCGGCGTAGCGCCGTTTCGCAGCATGCTCCTGGATTTGCAACGCTCCGGTCAGGCACACCGCGGGCTACACCTGATTTTCGGTACCCGCTACGAGAGCAGCATCCTGTACCGCGATGAACTGGAGGCGCTGGCGCAAAACCTGCCCGGTTTCCGGTACGACATTGTCCTGTCGCGGCAGCCAGATTGGTCTGGACATCAGGGCTATGTACATAGCGTATATTTGGAACAATACCATACGATGCGGCCTGACGTGGCCTTCTATATCTGCGGCTGGAGCAACATGATCGATGAAGCGGTGGCCAATTTGCTGATCACTTTGGGCTATGACCGCACGCAGGTCCACTATGAACTTTACGGCTGATATTCGTAGGTTTCGGCGGCTGAACCCGCCGGTACATTTCAACGCGCTGGCTAAAGTACCGGGATCGACCGGGAATTGATTTCCGCGCTCTATTTTTACCCGGAAAAAAAATCCGGGAAGAAGTATGTCCAAGCAGCGCCACCAGCGATCCACCCCCCCTGTCCCCCATCCGGTCAAAAAGAAACCGGTCGTTAAGCAACCTGCGCCTGTTGCTACGGCTACGCGACCGGCATTTACCGGCGGCTGGCTGGTCGGCCTGGTCGCAGCTGCGCTGGGGCTGCTGCTGTATGCCAACACCTTCGGGCATACCTACTGCCTCGACGATTTTTCAGCCATCAAGGAGAACTGGGTCGTCAAAGGTGGCTTGAAAAACCTGGGCATTCTCTTTTCCACCGAATACCGCTACGGCGCCTGGGCCAGCCCCGGATCGTTGTACCGTCCCTTTCCGCTGGCCATGTTCGCTTTCGAATGGCAACTGTCGCCCGATACGCCTGCTCTGAGCCACTTCGTGAACGGGATTACTTACGCCCTGACCGGTTGGGCCTTGTGGGCGACCTGGCGGCGCATTTTAGTGGCTTACCCGCCGGCCATGACCGCTATGGGGGTGCTTATTTTCATGGCCCATCCCGTACACACGGAGGTGGTGGCCAATATCAAAAGCCGCGACGAGATCCTGGCCCTCCTGTTCAGCACCCTGGCCCTCCATTTCCTGTGGCGCTATCTGGACGAAAAAAAGCTCGGGCAATTGCTGGCCGCCATGTTGCTTTTCGGGCTGGCCCTTTTTTCAAAAGAGAGCAGCTTTTTGTTCCTGTTTATTTTCCCCATCACCATTGCTTTCTTTTCCCGGGCTTCTTTCACCGACAATTTGCGCGTATTCGCGTTTATGGCCCTACCGGCCGCCCTGTTCTTATTGGTCCGGCACCAGGTTTTGGCCGCCCAGCCCTATAATGAGGTGTATTCCATCTTGGACAATTTCATTATTGGCGCCGCCAATCCGGCCGAGCGGTTAGCATCGGCTTTTTCCAGCTGCTGGCGCTATTTGCAGGTGCTGCTGCTGCCGTATCCCCTGGTCTGCGACATGGGGTATCCGCAACTGAAACCGGTTAATTTCTCCGACTGGCGCGCGTTAACGGGTATGCTGGCTTTCTTCGGCATGGGCATTTGGGCGCTTCTGAACCTGCGCCGCAAGCACTTTCTGGCCTTCGCCATTATTTTTTTCCTGTTTCCCTTCGCACTGTTCAGCAATGTACTCTTCCTGATCGGTACTTCTTATGGGGAACGCCTGTTGTACGTGCCGTCGCTCGGTTTCGCTTTTGCTCTGGCCTGGGGGATTTGCAAAATATTTAAAATCAATGATTTGTCCAGCATCTGGAAGCCGAACGGTCAAACGACGCCCTGGATCGTGGCCGGCCTGTTGATTGGTATTTACAGCGTACTGACGATCATGCGCAATCCCGCCTGGTACGACAGCGCATCGCTTTATGCCGCCGACCTGCCCAATTCGCCGAACTGTGCCAAACTGAACTACCACAACGCGCTCGAAGTAACCAAGGGCGGCATCGACGAGAAAAGCGGTAGTGTGACGGACTCGGTGCAGGTGGGCAAAGGCGTTGCCGCCTACACCAAAACCATCGAATTGTACCCGGAGTACCACGATGCCTACGGGAGTCGCGGCCTGGCGTACTTCCGTTTAAAAAAGTATGACCTGGCCTTTGCGGACTATCAAAAAGCGCTGCTTTACCGCCCCAACGATGCCAAGGTGCTCTCCAATCTGGGCTACATTTATTTCATGCGCAACCAGCTGGATAAGTCGGAAGAGGTCTATCGCAAATCCATTCAATTCGACCCGCGCTTCGTCGATGCCCGGCGCAACCTGGGTGCGGTGCTGGCGATGAAAAAGCAATTTCCGGAGGCCATCGAGCAATGGAAAGTTGCCCTGCAATATGAACCCCGCAACGCCACGCTGCTCTATTACATCGGCTCCGGCTACCGCGACATGGGACGGCCGGCGGAGGCCGCGCCCTGGCTGGAACAGGCCTACGCGATCGAACCCGCTTTGCGGAAATGATCATTATTGTACGGCCAGATAAGGCCTGATCTTATCCAGCCACTTTCTATCCGTGAACGCTGCTATTTTGTTTATGTCTTCCACCGAAGCAAACGGTCCGTGCTGACTGCGATAGTTGACGATCAAAGTCGCTTGTTTGAAAGAAATGTAAGGATGCCGATCGAGGTCTTCCACGGAGGCCGCATTCATATTGATCGGTCGAATGCTACTATATTCCAGGATCAGCAGGGGCCGGATGCTTTGATATACGCTATCGGGCAGCCCGTACATTTCACCAACCTGTTCTATCCGCAGGAAACCGCCGAGCGATTCGCGGTAATTCACTATTTGCCGGGCGCGTTTCTCGCCAATACCCGGCAGCAGCAGGCAATCTTCCAGGGCCGCACGATTAATATCCAGTGGTCCTCTGGCCACCGGTTTTCTCTCCGGAAAGCGCCCGCCGGCGTAGGTGACCGGACGTTCGGCTGTAGTCGTGGCCAGCACACCAATCGTGATGTAAGGCGCCAGGCGGCTGAATTCCGCTTCGCTGAGGGTGTATATTTTGCTGAAATCTTCCGGTTTCCGAAATTTCCCGCCCTTGCTGCGATAGTTCAAAATGCCTTTTACCGTGCGCGCCGGCAAGCCCAGACGCTGCAAATCGGCTTCGGAAGCCAGGTTGGGATCAAAAGGAAATGGTTCGGCTACCGCCTGGGTCGCCCAGTCTGCCTCCTGGCGTTGCTGCCTGGCATCCTCCATCCGTATCCACGGGCGTAAACGCTCAAAATCGGCGGCTGACAAACTGTAAATTTTTTGTAAATCATCGGGCTTTCGAAAATGACCGCCTTTGTTGCGGTAGTTGCAAATCACACCCGCTACTTTTTCCGAAAGCCCCAAACGCACGAAGTCTTCCAGGGTAGCCGTGTTGGGATTGAAGGTGAACAATTCAGCGGTTCGTGCATCGGCAACCCCGGTCTTGTCTACCGGCAGTTTCGCCCGAAACGACTCCACATCAGCCCGGAAGTCGGCAAAGTCCGTGGAGCGTTTTGGAAGAAACCAATGCCACACCTCGGGAAGCAGATAGACCAATCCGCAAACGAGGAGCAAGGCCACTGTGCCGGCCCGTTCGGCCCGGGAAAAATGTAGCATCTGGAGCAAAAAGCGCTTCATAAGGCGGTTTTTTGAAAAGATGAGGGGGGCCGTTGGTTAGTCGGGGTTTGACCAGGTAAAAGCCCCCTTTTGACGAATGTCATGATACATCAAATGGAGCGACTCGCATTCTGCCCGCCAGCGCTCGGCTTGTTTCCAGGAGTTGGTGCCATCCCAGACGACCACACGGCAAGGAAACTGCCGGATACAATCGGCAATGCTGACTTTGAGATCGTTGGAAAGCAGAATAATATCCACCGGAAAAGGGGGCACCCGGCTGGGCTGAACCAGGTTTGCATCGTCCAGCAGCACCATGCGCCGATCCAAAAATTGAACAAAAGGCGGATCGAAACAACCGTTTTCGGTTTGAAAAAAAATGTTGACGGGCAACTGGTAGATCGTTTGTTTTCGCATCCCCAAAGCCCAGCGATTGGGCTGCGCCGCAAATACCACCTGCTTTCTGGTCAATGAATCGGACATGGATACGATGGAGCGGCCGTCAAAAAAATCCATCAGACGCCGTTTGGAAATAGCGTAGAGGACCAGCTCCCGCTGCTGCTCCTGTTGATGACTACGCAGCAGCCGGCAAAAACCCAGCAACGTAAAGACGGCCAGTGCCGCAATGGCCCACTTCAGTCGCCGGGTGGTCATCGCGGCGCCTAAAAAGACGATGGCCAGGTAGAGCAGCAGCACGGCCCCGGCCGTGATCCAGATGCCTCCAATCAGGCTACCTGGCAACTGCTGAATAAAAAAGACGAGCTGATTCATACCCCACACCAGGTGGTATAGCAAAAATCCCAGCCCATTCGCCAGCCAGCCGGACAGCGCAGACAGCAGTACCAGCGCCGCACCACCGGCCAAAAAAATGGCCCCACCCAATACGACCACCCAGCCGGCCAGCCAGAAGTACACCGGAAATTGGTGGAACATGAACAGCGATAAAGGCAGCGTACCCAGCTGCGCGGCAAATCCAATGAGGAATATTTTGCGGAATTCCCCCAGCGGTTTCGGCCAATCTGGCATTTGTTGGTTGAAATACGGATAAAAAAACACCATGCCGGCCACCGCTACGTAGGATAACTGAAAGCCGGCATTGAACAACAGGTAAGGATTATACAGGAGCAGGCCGCCGGCCGACATGGCCAGAATGTTCCAGACGGATGCATGGCGATAAAGGAGCTTGCCCAGCAAAAACAGGCTGAACATGACCGAGGCCCGCAACACCGAGGCCGTCGCACCCGTGAGAAAAGTAAAAGCCCAAATACCGAGCAGCGCCAGCAAAGTTTCGATCAGCTTTCCCCGGCGACCCCGGAGCGGCAGACGGCCCAGTAAGAACAGGAGGCCGACGTAGATCATGCCGACATGTGTACCCGATACCGCCAGCGCGTGCATGGAACCGGTTTCCGCATAAGCGCTGCGCAGGTCGTCGGACAGATCGTCGGTATAGCCCACCAGCAGCGCCGAGGCGACCGCATACTCATCCTGCGTAGGGAAATGCTGGTGCAGCAAGCTCAGCAGCCGATCCCGGCAACCATAGGCCAATCGCCACAGGGCGTATCCATGGCCCCCCGATAACCGGAGCAGGGAATCCTGCCGGACAAATGATTGGAAATGCAGATTTTGAAAATGAAGGTAGCGGCCGTAGTCAAAGGCATGCGGATTTTTGGGCGGCTCGGTGGGTCGCGGGGTCGCCCGAATACCCAGCCGGTCGCCGTACTGCAGGCGATCGGTCTGCGGAGAAATGTCGAGGAACAGCAGCAGGTGACCGGCGCAGACCTCCAGCGAGTCCGGCGTGGCGCCGATGGCTTCCACCAACAGCACTATTTTCAGTTTCGTACCCCTGGAAGGCGCTTCGCTGACGGTGCCGACTACATAGTGGCTTTGCTGCACCCGTTCGGCAAAATGTCCGGGCTGCCGCAGCTCATTATGCCGGGTAATGTGGTAAAAGCCGAATCCGAAAGACCACAGGCTGAACAGTAGCCCATAGATCCACCGTAGGCGATAAGGAAACTGCCAACTGGCCAAAAAATACAGAACAGGCGCGAAAACGATCAACAGGGCCCCCAGCCAGGGCAGGTACAGATCGTGGCAACCACCGATGCCCAGCGCTAACGCAAAGGGGCAGAGGAGTCGCAGGTAGGGCGTGGCACGGGCATGCATAGGAAAAACAGGCTTTTGAAGAAGTCAACAGCTGTTCTTCCAGAT
>JBKJKS010000131.1:0-3460 GCA_046597295.1 Saprospiraceae bacterium | reverse complement strand
CACGTCGCTCGGCTGGCTGCCCGAACTCCCCTTTCTGGAAATCGGTGGCATTTGCCTGACCGACGAGGCGATGATTTTTTCCTATACAGACGGGCTGACCGACGTGCGCAACAAGGCTGGGGAAGATTTCGGGGAAGAACATTTGATTGAGTTCCTGCGCCACCACAGCGACCTGTCGGCCAAAGAACTGAACACCCGCCTGATGACCCACGTAGATATCTTTCGCGAACGTCAGCCCTACCCCGACGACATCACCGTGCTGTCCTGTCGGGTCTTCAAGTAATGCCAACTTTTAGTTGGCGAAACGCCGCCAACTAAAAGTTGGCGTTACCATATGGACACAAACGAACCTTTCCACATTCGCGTCAACGGCCAGTATGCCTTCGACATCCTGCCGGACGAAGCGCGCCAGCTGGACGCAGTTCCCGACGGCGACCATTTTCACATCCTGCATAACCAGCAGTCCTACCGCGCCGAATTCCTGACCGCCGACCCGGCCGCCCGGTCTTACGTCGTTCGCATCAACGGTACCCAGTACACCGTGCACATCGCCGACCACTATGAGCGGCTGGTGCAGCAACTGGGCCTCTCGGTCGGGGGTCAGCAAAAGATGAACACCGTGAAAGCCCCCATGCCGGGGCTGGTGCTCCAGATCCTGGTGGCGCCCGGCCAAACGGTGCAGAAGGGCGATCCGCTGCTGTTGCTTGAAGCGATGAAAATGGAAAACGTGATCAAAGCCGCCGGCGAGGGGCAGGTGAAAACCATCGCCGTGGCGCAGGGCGCAGCGGTGGAAAAGGGGCAGCTGCTGGTGGAGATGGCGTGAGTATGGATAGGTGTGGCATGGATTCCAGTAAAAAGGTTTTTCAAAACCTTTTTACTGGAATCCATGCCACACCTAAGCACTGCACCTCAACAATTTCACTTGTATCATGTCCGATATTCTGCAATTGAAAATTACCCTGAAAGGCACCAAGCCGCCGATCTGGCGACGTGTACTGGTGGACAAAAAAATCACCCTCGTGCACCTGCATCGCATTATCCAGACCGCCATGGGCTGGCACAATTGCCACTTGTGGGAATTCGAGTTGAACGGCCAAAGCTTCGGACCGGTGGATAAAACCGGGATGATGGGCTTTACGCCAGACGAGATGGCAGATGCCGCCAAACAAAAGGTCAGCGCTTTCGCCGATCGGGAGAAAGCCAAATTCATCTACACGTACGATATGGGCGACGGCTGGGAACACCAGATTCTGGTGGAAAAAGTGCTGCCCCGCGTGCCAGGCCAGCACTATCCGTTATGCACAGACGGCAAGAGGAACTGCCCGCCGGAGGACTGCGGTGGTGTCTGGGGCTTTTATGCCCTGCTGGAAGCGCTGAAAGACCCCAAGCATCCGGATCACCGGCACATGACCGATTGGCTGGGCGACGACTACGATCCACTGGCGTTTGATCCGGACGTGGTCAATCAAAAATGGCGGTCTGAGAATTGATTGGAAGCTAGGTGTGGCCTGGATTCCAGGCCACACCTAAGCACTAAGCCAGTCCCCCCTTCAACTCCTCCTGGTACTTTTCCAAAGCCTCCCAGTCACTGTTATCAGCCAGACGGGCCTGTTCGGGCCAGCTGGCCGGGTTGTGCATCTGGAAGCGCGGTCCGGCGTCGTCCAGCATCTGGGTGAGCAGCGTTTCGGAGGTTTCGGCCAGAGCCTTCCAGGTACTGATGCCGGCGTCTTTCAGCAGGCCTTCGATTTTCGGACCGATGCCCTCCACGATCTTGAGATCATCCCAGGGATAGTTCACGCCCATGAACAGGATTTTTTCCACGTGGGCTTTGGCGGCCGCTTTGGCGCCCTTACCTTCCTTACCTTCCTCTTTCGGGGCGCCGCGCAGCAGGTTCCGCTCGCTTTCCACGATGATCAGGTCGCTGCGCAGTTTGGAGATGGTAGACTTTCTGTCTTCCAGTTGCGCATCCGCCTGGGTGAGCTGCACCCGCAGGTCGGTGCCTTCGGCGGTCAGCTTGTCGACCGACGTGTTCAAGCGCTGCACATCCGCATCGAGCTGGGTATTTTTTTCCCGTAGGGCCGGTACTTTGTAAAAGACGTACGCGGCCAGCCAGCCGAGCAGGAACGGGATAATGGAGAGGGCCAGGCCCATCAGGACAGCCGATCTGCATTCGGGGGTCATCAGAAGTATAAAGTTGAGGATCATGGTTTTGCGTTTTGTAAAAATTAATTGTTGACGGTGATGACGACGCGCCGGTTCTGGTGCCGGCCGTCTTCGGTACTATTATCGGCGACGGGTTCGGCCTTGCCTTTGGAGTCGGTCTTAATGCGGTTTTGGGCAATGCCGTTGCGAACCATGAACTGGGCGATGGACTGCGCACGACCCAAGCCCAAAGCGGTATTGGTCTGATCGTCGCCTACATTGTCGGCGTGGCCGACTACGGTGAACGTGACGTTGTCGGTCTTGTGCTTATCACACAGTGTTTTCAGGTAAGCATCCACCTTGGGGTCCTTCTCCTTCACCGTCGAGTTGGTGGGGAACAGAATGGTGACCGCATTGTCGGATTCGATGATGGCGCCTTCGTTGGCTTTCAGCATCATTTTGCTCCAGGCAAAGGTCGCTGAAGACCGGGCGGGGCCGTTCTCCGCCAGGCTGTCGATGACCAGCTGCGACGTCATACGGATGCGGCTGTCCGGCATTTCGGGCAGCATCATCGCGCGCAGGGCAGCGGCACGGGCCAGGCCCAGATCAGCCAGTTTGGAGCCGTTCTTTTCCGCCCGCCGGTACTGGCCGGTGATCACCAGGGTGTCGCCTTGCCCGCCCCGGCCCAGCAGACTTTTTTTAAAATCCTTGAAACGGTCGTCCGCGACGGGGGTCGCGCTGTTCCAAAGAAAGAGCGGTGCCCCGGAGGACAGCGCGGCGGTTTCGCCAACAACGGCGGCGGCATCGCCCGAACAGCCGCAACGGGCGCAGATGCGATTGACTGTCCAAGCTGTCCAGCCTACAAAAAGCAGCGCCAGCAGCCAAAGTGGAATTTTCATGTGTCAGTTGATTTGTCGTTTTTACTGATGATAAATTTGGCCAAATGTAGCGAGGAAACCAATAATATCATTGCCGTTCAAAATTAACTTAGTGATTATTCCAATTTGCCTGGATGGCTCCCCCGTCGGCACCCGCTGTCGAAGCGTACTTGGCTTTATAAATCGCATTTGCTGCCAAATACCCTGATTGTTAAGCATTTGAACATTGATTTGCTCGAGCGGATCGGTATTTTCAGATAACCACGCAAAATATTGTCAGCCAATCAACTGTGTGGAAAATTCTCTGTCACCTTTGCCGCTTTTCCAGTCGACGTCCTGCCATTTTGTCAAAATCCGGCCATATTCCCCCACTGGAATGAAATGTGCAGCCCCCGCACATTCGACCTACGGCAAACTGTTATCTTTGCCCCTCTTTTTTT
>JBKJKS010000074.1:0-18180 GCA_046597295.1 Saprospiraceae bacterium | reverse complement strand
ATCCGCAATACGGATTGATGATTATTCAATAAAAAGCATTCCATACCTATTCTTATGTCCGAACTGGCCCTGCAACTCATCAGTGAAAACATCGAAAAACGGCGGCGTGGGAAAGATGCTATGGTTCTTGATTAGGGGAATTGTGGGTTGGTGTAAAGTTCTTTCAGGACAAGACAGATGCCGAACTTAGTTGTGTAGCATACAAGCAACTAAACCTGCTACTATCAGCCTAGTCCATTTTTTTAAATTATATCATGGATCAGATACTCATCAGACCAGCCACCTTCGAAGATCTACCGACACTATTACGTTTTGAACAAGGGGTGATCGAGGCGGAACGGCCGTATGACCGTACCTTAAAGAGGGAGCCTACGCATTATTATGATCTGGAAGAAATGATCACTGCCCCGCATATTGAACTCGTCGTCGCAGAAATAGAACACGAAGTAATTGGCTCCGGCTATGCGCGGATGGAAAGTTCCAAACCTTATTTACAACATACCCAGCATGCTTACCTGGGTTTCATGTTCGTAGAACCAAAACATCGTGGCCAAGGCGTAAACCGGAAAATTATTGATGCCCTGCAAGCATGGGCCGACACACAAAAGGTAACCGAGCTGCGGTTAGAGGTGTATGTGGACAATATTTCCGCCATCAAGGCCTACGAAAAACTGGGTTTTACTAAAATTATAGTGGAAATGCGCTGGAACCCCAACGAAGATTAAATGCCTGCCCGCGTCATCCGAACAATTCCCTTCCCCTTCACCACCTGCCGCTCTCCGGGAAATTTCTCCACCTTTCCACTTTTGCGAAACCATGGCCGCTAAAAAGACAGCAATCATCACCACCCTGCTCCTGCTATGCCTGCACCTGGGCCTGGTCGCCCAATCAACGGAGGCGTTTCCCCGGAGCACGCCGGAAGCAGCAGGGATATCGTCCAAAGGCATTCTGAATTTCGTAGAAGCCGCCGAAAAAAGCAAACACGAGCTGCACAGTTTCCTGCTGTTGCGGCACGGGAATCTGGTCGCCGAAGGCTGGTGGCAGCCATACCGGGCGGACCTGAAGCATACCATGTATTCCGTCAGCAAAAGTTTTACGGCCACCGCCATTGGTTTTGCGGTGAGCGAAAACCGTCTGCAGGTAAACGATAAAGTGGTTTCGTTTTTCCCCGACGAGCTGCCGGCGGTCATTTCTCCCAACCTGGCCGGCATGCGCATCCGGGATTTACTGACCATGTCGGCCGGGCAGGATCCGGAGCCGACTTTCGCGACTGTTTCGCAGGACAGCAATTGGGTCCGGTCTTTTCTGGCCGCGCCGATTCCGCACCCGCCCGGCACGCAATTCTTGTATAATTCCCTGGCCACCTACATGTTATCCGCCATCGTGCAAAAGGTAACCGGACAAAAGGTGCTGGACTACCTGCAACCCAGGTTGTTTGCGCCTTTGGACATCCGGGGCATCGACTGGGAAACCGACCCGCTGGGTATCAGCACGGGCGGCTGGGGGTTGCGCCTTAAAACCGAAGATATGGCCAAGTTCGGGCAATTGTTTCTGCAAAAAGGGCAGTGGAAAGGCCGGCAGGTCTTGCCGGCCGCCTGGGTGGAAGAGGCTTCCACCCTCAAAATCGTCCAGCACCCCGACCTGCCGCCCGCCAAAAAAGACGCCAGTGACTGGGAGCAGGGCTATGGCTACCAGCTGTGGCGCTGCCGGCATGGGGCTTTTCGGGGCGACGGCGCTTTCGGCCAGTACATCATCGTCTTTCCCGATCAGGATGCCGTACTGGCGATCACCAGCGAGACGGGCGATATGCAGGGCGCGCTCGAGCTGGTCTGGCAGTATTTGTTGCCCGCCATGCAACCGGACAAACTGCCCGCTAATAAAAAGGACGCGGCACTCCTGCAAAAAAAACTGGGCGCCCTGGCCCTGCCGCTGCCGGCCAAAACGGCTGCTTCGCCGTTGGCGAAAGACCTTTCCGGCAAAACATTTCGCCTGTCTCCCAATGACCAGTTCGTGCAAACGATGTCTTTTCAATTCAAAGACAATGTCTGCCGGGTGACGGCAAAAATTGACACCGCTACTTACCAGCTGGCTTTCGGGGCGGGCCAATGGGTCAACGGCGAAACCACCAAACGCGGACCTTACCTGGTTGCGGCAGCCAAGAACAACCAAACCGGACTGCCGCCTTTTCAGGTCGCCGGCAGTTACCGTTGGACTGCCGACAGCACGCTGGAACTGACTTTGCGCTACATCGAAAGTCCGCACACGGAAACGATTACCTGTCGTCTTAGCGGGAATAAGGTTTCGGTAGAGTGGCTGAACATCTTTTCTAAATCTTCCTTAAAAGGGGTTTTATCAGCCCCCCAACCAAGACCGGTCCGCCTGATTGTGCGGGGCGACGATATGGGCTTCTCTCATTCCGCCAATGAAGCCCTGATCAAAGCGTATAAAGAAGGCATCGAAACGTCCATTGAGGTCCTGGTGCCCTCGCCGTGGTTTCCGGAAGCGGTCAAAATGCTGGCCGAAAACCCGGGCGTGGACGTCGGCATTCACCTGGCGCTGACCAGCGAGTGGGATAACGTCAAATGGCGGCCCCTGAGCGATTGCCCGAGCCTGAAGAACGCGGACGGTTACTTCTACCCCATGGTGTACGCCAATAAAAACTATCCCGACCAGTCCATCTTGGAAAACAACTGGCAAATAGCCGATGTGGAGCGGGAATTCCGGGCGCAAATAGAAATGGGGCTGAAAAAACTGCCCCGGGTCAGCCACCTGTCGGCCCACATGAACTGCGCGAACATGACCGAGGAAGTCAAGGCCCTCACCCGGAAACTGGCCCGGGAGTACAAGATTCCGGTGGATCCCGAGACCGACTACCGGGGTTACGTGACCTATCAAGGACCGCATAAAACCGCGGCCGAGAAGAAGCAAAGTTTTCTGGCCACGCTCCGGCAATTGGAACCGGGCCAGACCTACGTTTTTCTGGATCATCCCGGCCTGGACGATGCCGAATTACAGGCGATTCACCACGTGGGCTACGAAGATGTCGCGGCCGACCGGCAGGGCGTCACCGATCTGTTTACCGATGCCACCATTAAAGCCTTTATCCGGCAAAACGGGATACAACTGATTGATTATAAGGGTTTGGTGGGTGGAAAGGACTAACACCCTTTTCCGCCCACCATACCTGTATTTTCTTCACCGCAGCCCCAACCGGTACACCGTCTCCGTCTTGTACACCTCGCCCGGTCGCAGCACCGTGGTTGGGAAAGCCGGCTGATTGGGTGAATCCGGGTAATGCTCCGTTTCCAGACACAGGCCATAGCGCTTTTGATACACCGTGCCGTTCTTGCCGGTAATCTTCCCATCCAGAAAATTGCCCGTGTAAAACTGTACCGCCGGCTCGGTGGTGAGTACTTCCAGCGTACGGCCGCTGGTCGGTTCGTATACGGTAGCGGCCGGCTGTAATCCGGTGCCCGCAGTTTTATTCAGCACCCAGCAGTGGTCGTAGCCGCCGCCGAATTTGATCTGTTCGTCCTTCGGGTCATTGATGCGCTGGCCCACGGGAGTGGGCTGGGTAAAGTCGAAGACCGTGCCTTTGACGGGGCGCAGCTCGCCGGTCGGAATGAGGGTTTTGTCCACCGGCACGAAGCGATCGGCCTGTAGCATCACCTCATGGTTAAGGATGTCGCCTTTTACCCCGCCCGTCAGGTTGAAATAGGTATGCTGGGTCAGGTTGACCACCGTCGGCTGGTCGGTCCGGGCTTCGTAGCGGATGTGCAGGGCATTGTCGTCGGTGAGTTGATACCGCACCGTGACGTCCAGATTACCCGGATAACCTTCTTCCCCGTCCTGGCTGCGGTAAGTCAGGCGCAGGGTCTGCGCGCTGTCCAGCGATTCCACCTGCCAGACCACTTTATCGAAACCTTTCAGCCCACCGTGCAGGTGGTTGCCGATATTGTTGATCGCCAGCTTGTAGTTTTTGCCGTTCAAGGCAAATTTTCCTTTGGCGATCCGGTTGCCGTAGCGGCCGACGATTGCGCCGAAGTAAGGCGTTTCCTTTAAATAACCGCCAATGGAATCGTAGCCCAGCACGATGTCTTCCAGTTTGCCCGCGCGGTCGGGCGCCGTCCAGTGCGTAATGATGCCGCCGTAATTGCTGACCCGGATTTCCATTCCTTGTTTATTGCGCAGCGTGTACAAAGCCAGCGGCGTACCATCCGGCAGTTTACCCCAGTCAGTACGGACAATGGCTTGCACCGGCGGCGGGGGCGGCGCTACGGTTTTGTTTTCGGCGGGCATGGTAGTGGGTTGGTTTTGGCAGGCTGTCCAGAGCAGTAAAGCGATGGGCAGGAATTTGATGAGTGGATGGCGCATAGGTGATGTTGTGTTTGACCCCACCCCTAGCCCCTCCCCCGAAAGGGAGGGGGACATGATCGGGGTGTACCTCGTTGATTTGTAAAACCTTGGAGAAAATGGATGTCTGGAATGTAAAGGCAAAAATTATAACTAATGTATGGTTGCAGAGAAGCATATTTTTCAATGCAACAAATAATTTAATTTACCCAAGGTACTGAAAATCAGCAGGGTAAACCAGGATCATGTCCCCCTCCCTTTCTGGGGAGGGGCTAGGGGTGGGGTTTTATTTCCTGGTAATATTTTTAATAAACGTCACCTCTTCCTGCGAAAACACCGAGCCGTCGGGCCGGAAAATATCATGGAACCAGAGTTTGGGCTCTTCCCCGCCCGGCATAGGATCGTCCCAGGCGTAGATGGTGTTGGTCTTGCCTTTGACCAGGCCCCAGTTGATGGCGCCCACCTTGTATTTTTTAAAAATGGGCAGACAGCCCTGGAACGTGCTTTTGTGTTTGCGGGCCATGTATTCGGAGCAGATCACCGGACGCTTATAGGTCTGTTGCAGCTGCACGATCTGTTTTTCCAGATTTTCCGGATCGCGGTAGTTATGGAACGAAATGACGTCGGAGTTGCGGAACATGTACTCGTTGGACGGGGGATGGTCATGCCACCAGGCGGCGGTAATGGGCTGCGACGGACGGGCCTGGCGCGCCCATTCGAAGCTTTTGCGGAGCAGCGGCATTACCGCATCCATGTAGCCGGAATTGGAAGGCTCGTTGAACATGTCCCAGAGCAGCACCCGCGGATCGGTGGCGAAACGCCGGATCACGCCTTTTTCATAGGCCTCCAGCTTGTTCCAGGTCCGCGCATCGAAGAGCATGGCCGTACCGGGTGCCCGCAGCCAGCCGGAGTTGTGCACGCCGGTCTTCGGGGGCGCCTGCGGACCGGGCTTGGGATCATCGTTCCAGCAGCTGTCGAAAATCACGAACATAACCTTGATGTGGTGGCGATCGGCGATGCGCAAAAAAACATCCATA
Source organism: Saprospiraceae bacterium (assembly GCA_046597295.1). GTDB lineage: Bacteria > Bacteroidota > Bacteroidia > Chitinophagales > Saprospiraceae > M3007. The sequence continues at coordinate 12,790 of JBKJKS010000074.1, read as the reverse complement.
CGCTGCAGGAAACCGGTGGAATCCTGTTCATAGGCCAGGTTATGCAAATATACCCGGACGATGTTCATGCCCAGCCCTTCGGCCCAGCCGAGTTCCTTATTGATGGTTGCAGTATCGAACGTGGCGGCCTGCCACATTTCCAGCTCGTTGACGGCCGTGCTGGGGATGAAATCGCAGCCGACCAGCCAAGGTTGGGTGGCGTACCAGGTGTTGGCCTTTTTGGCCGACCACATTTTATTGGTTCGTTTGAGCGCCGGGGCGGACTGCGCAGAGAGGGTGCCAGTCAGCAGCAGGCTACCGAGCAGCAGGAGCGCCAGGAATATTTTTCTCATGGTTAAGCGATTGATGTTTATGGCTTTTTACTAATATCAATGTAGTCCAGTTCGCCGAACCAGGTGTTGTGGCGAATACTCAGCGTATGCAGGCCGGCGGTGAGGGTGAACTCCACGGTGAACTGATTCCAGTTGTCCCAGCCGTTGCGCGTGACGCTGTACAACTGACCGCCGGCCGTATCGCCGTCGATGTAGACCAGGTGGGTGACATCGTTGAAATCCGTACCGGCCGCAATTTTAAAAATATAAGTGCCGGCCACGGTAATATCGAGCGGCAGATCGATCCCGCTATCGGGATTGTCGATGGCGCCCACCTTCTTGCCACCGGAGGCGGTCGGATTATTCACCGCTATGGCCAGGCCACGCAGTACGCCCGATTCGGCCTCCACGCGGGCGCCGACGGAGGCCTGGGCGACTGCACTGGTGGTGCTGTTGCCCGCTTCATCGGTGGCTTTGGCCGTGAATTCCAGCACGGCCCCCGGTGTATTTTCCGTCACCAGGTAGTCGTAAGTGAAGGGGGCGCCGGTCTTTTCACCCAGTTTGACGCCGCCCTTGAAAAATTCCACCTTGGCAATGCCCGTACCGCTGAACTCATTGGTAACAAAGGCGGAAAGCGTAAGCGTCTGGCCGGTGAAGGCAATGCCGTTACCGGCGACCAGGTTGACCTGGGGCGCCAGCGTATCCGGGCCATTCGATTCGTCTTTGTCGCAGCCGGGCATCAGGAATACCGACAACAGACCGACTACCAGCAATAAAGGATATTTAGAAAAAACTTTCATGGTCGCATTTTTTGAAAAGTGAAAGGGGAATGGGCATTATTCGCCGGCGGGCAGGTTGATGGGCGTGCCCACCGCCACCGGTTCGCCGAAATCGGGCGTACCGTCGGTTTTCCAGCCAAAACGTTGCATACGGATGTTGCGTTTATCGCTGCACCCGTCGCCGCTCTTGGTATTGGCGTGGTAAATAATCCAGTCTTCGGAACCGTCCCGGGATTTGAAAAACGCATTGTGGCCGGGCCCGTAGGCGGAATTTTGTGGCTTCTTTACGAAGACCGGCTGGGAAGATTTGGTCCAGTCGGCCGCCTGCAACGGATCGCCGCCGGTGCGCAACCGGAGCAGACCCAGGGCGTAGTCATCCGTCCAGCAGCCGCTGGCCGAATAGACGATCAGTACCTGGCCCTGCGGATTATGCAGCACTTGTGGTCCTTCATTGACAGGCCCGCCCTGTACTTCCCAGGACAGTTCGGGCTTGCTGAGCAGTATCACCGCGCCTTCGAGCGTCCAGGGGTTGCTCATTTTAGCAATGTAAATATTCTGGTTCTGTACGCTCAGGTCGGGCCGGCCGCTCCACAGGAAGTACCGGCTGCCCCCGTAGTCGAGCACTGTGCCGTCGATGGCCCAGCGATCGTACGCAGGGCTGTAAATCTTCCCCTTATCCACCCAGGCGCCCTGTGTAGGGTCGGCGGCGCTGTTTTCCAGCACCCACAGGCGCTGGGTGCTGTCCGGTCCGGAACCGGCCGTGTAGTACAAGTACCATTTGCCATTCAGCCGGTGCAGCTCCGGCGCCCAGATGTTTTCAGTATGGGTACCCGCAGTCGATGGAAAGTAGGCTACGGTACTGGCCACCTCGCGCAGTTTGGCCACCGACTTCGTCTTCCATAGTTCGATGCGGTTCGCCAGGGTCGTGGTGAAAAAATAGGTGCTGTCCTGCTGATACACCCAGGGGTCGGCGCCCCCGAACACCGGGTTGGTAAAGGTCTTCTGGACGACCGGCGGCGTGACGATTTCCGGACCGTCCTTTTTACAGGCCGGTGTGGAGAGTAGCAGCAGAAAAGGCAGCATCAGGCTGTAGAGCACGGGGACAGGAATCGGCTTGTGCATGTGGCGTAAAAGTCTAAGTGGTTGCGGGTAGATACAATGATCAAAAAAATCTCCATGCAGCCATCAGGTCAGGCGCAGCCAGCACTTTTGAAAAAATCAACGGGTCCTGACTGCGCCCGGCATGACAGCGCACCAATAGAATTTAAAATCCAGGATTCTGCCGCACATTGGGATTCCGGTCGGTTTCATCCTTCGGAATGGGCAGGAACTTGTACTTCAGGTTATCAAAGTTAGTAAAATCCGGATCCCGTTGCCGCAGCGCCGCCACTTTACTCAAATCGTCGAAGTAGCCCCAGCGCACCAAGTCGCTCCAGCGCCAGCTCTCGCCAGTCAATTCCGTCACCCGCTCGTGTTCGATTTGTTCCTGGAAATCAGCCTGGTTGAGGCCGGGCCTCGCTACGGTCAGGGTCGGCAAATTGGCGCGTTGGCGCACCTGATCCACAAACGGATAGGCCTCGGCCGTGCGGCCCAGCTGGTTGAGGCATTCGGCATACATCAGCAGCACGTCGGCATAGCGGATCAGGCGATGGTTGATGGGCGAAAAGAAGTTTTCAAAATCGCGGTAGTAGTCGTTCTGGTATTTGCGGTAAAATACTTTGTGCCGGCGCGGGTTATCGGCCGCATACACCTCATTCCAGATCCGGCCGTAGGCCATGGTGAAGTCGCCGCCCCGCTCGTCGGTTGAGTCGAACAGGCAGGTGGCAGCCAGGCGCGGATCGCGCATGCCGTCCACGGTTTGCTCCTGCAGAAACGCGCGGGGCACCCAGCGGCGCAGTTCGCCATCGCCGAAACCAGGCAGACCGCCGCCGGGGCCGAAGAATTGCGGGCGCGTATTGCCCATGTTCTGGGCCGGGCCGTCTTCTTCGTCGGGAAAAGGACCGATGTTGGCGTCGTGGAAATTGATCTCGAACACGGATTCGCTGTTGAACTCGGTGGTATGCTTGAAATTATCACTGTAATCGGCGACCAGCTGGTAATTGCTGCTGCCGGGTCCGTCGACCAGCCATTTCAGCGCGTCCGCCGCTTCCGTCCATTTGCGCTGCTGCATCAGGGCTTTGCCGAGCAGGGCAAAAGCGGCGCCCTTGGTCGGGCGGCCCAGGTCGGCATTGCCATAGGTGGCGGGTAAGGTGGCGGCGGCTTCGCGCAGGTCCTTTTCTATTTGCTGCCACACGTCCGTCTGTGAAGCGGTGGCCGGCCGGCTTTCCGCACTTTCCACCTGCAGCGTCAGGGGCACATTGCCGTACAGGGTGGTCAGGTTATAGTACCACAGGCCGCGCATGAATTTGGCCTCGGCCAGATAGCGTTGCTTCAACGCCTCGTCCATCGCGATGCCCGGCACCCGGTCCAGCACCTGGTTGCAGCGGCTGATGCCCCGGTAATGATCCTGCCAGGTGACCCAGCTGATCTCGAAATTGTAATTGATCATGATGAATTTCTGCCAGTTCTGCAGCTCCAGCCAGGGGCTTTCACTGGTTCCCTCATCGGAACGCAGGTCGTAGAGGAAGTAGATCCAGCGGGCATAACCGCCTTTTTTATAGTACATGGCGTAGATGGAATTCACGCCCTTGGCCGCATCATCGGCAGTGACCCAGAAGTTTTCGGCGGTCACAGAGTTGGGATTGGTCTGGTCCAGTTCCTTGGTGCAACTTCCGAGCAGCCAGCAGCCGAGGAGGAGGACGCCTATTTTTTTATGAAGATTTTTCATGTGTGTATTTTTTAAAAATGGTACAAATCCGGAACCCAGCCTTTAGAATCCGACGGAGAGGCTGGCCGTAAAAGTGCGCAGGGCCGGGTAGGTGTCCACATCGCGCCCAAACTCGAAATTGTTGGTGTTGCGTACGTCCGGATCCAACCCGCTGTAGTTGGTAAACGTGAGCAGGTTCTGAGCGCTGATGGCAATCCGGACCTGGTCGGTATGCAGGCGGCTGACCAGGGAGGCCGGCAGCGTATAGCCCAGTTCAATGTGGCGCAGACGCAGGTAAGAACCATCTTCCAGCCACCGGTCACTTTCAAAAATACCATTATCCAGCATGCCGCGGTTGCCGGGCGCGTCACTTCGGTTATAGGTCAGCCGCGGGGTTTCCGTGGGTTGTTGCGGGGTCCAGGGCTGGGTGCCGGCCAGGTAGTTGTGGTTCTCGTTGGGATTGTACAACCAGTATTTGGCATCGTTGAAAATCTGGTTGCCGGTCACCCCATACCATTGCATCGAAAAGGAAATGGCGCCGTAGGAAGCGCTGAACTGGGCGCCACCGGTCAGGTCCGGCCACGGAGAACCGACGTATTGCCGGTCATTGAGATTGATCTGCCCGTCGCCGTCGAAATCCACAAAACGCAGGTCGCCGGGCCGGGCGTTGGGCTGCACCAGTCCGCCATCGGCATTGGTGTAGGCATCTATTTCGCCCTGGTTCTGGAAAAGGCCGTCCGTCTTGAGCAGGTAGTACTCGCCGATGGCATAGCCCGGGAAAGCGCGGCTTACGCCAATGATCTGCGGTACAGGCTCCCCATTGGATAAAAAGCCGGTTTGCACCACTTCGTTATCAATATGCGACAGGTTCATACCGATGCTGTAGCGGAATTTACCACCGCTCCCGCCGCGGTAGGTCAGGTCCATCTCGATGCCGCGGTTGCGCATGGAAGCCGAGTTGACGTTCGGTGCGTTTTCCCGGGTGCCGAGCGACAGCGGCAGCGGCAGCCGGAACAGCAGGTCATTAATATCGGAGCGAAACCAGTCGACGGTGAGCGAAATGCGGTTGGCAAACAGGACGAGGTCCGCCCCAATATCCAGCGTTTTCTTTTCCTCCCATTTCAGATCGCCGGGCGCCAGGCCGCTACGCGTAGCGCCGACCACTTCCGATTGGTCGCGGCCCAGGATGGCCCGCGGCAGGAAGTTGATGAACGATTCGGTTTCGTAGTTGCCCAGCACGTCCGCATTGCCCAATATACCGTAGGAGGCCCGCAGTTTAAGTTCGGTGAGATTGGGCAGGTCCTTCAGAAAACCTTCTTTGGAAATCCGCCAGGCCAGGGCAATGGAGGGAAAATTGGCGTAGCGGTTGAAACGGCCGAAGCGCGAATCGCCATCGCGGCGGAAGGTCGCCGAGAGCAGGTATTTATCGTCAAACGTATAGTTCACGCGGCTGAGCAAGCCGAGCAAGGCACTTTTTTGGGAAAAACCTTCCTGTCCGGTCACACTGCCCGACGCCGAGTTGAGTTCTTCCAGGAAAACGCCCTGGCTGGCGTTGACGGCGTACAGGCCGTCGCGGCCGAAGCCGATGCGGCTGTAAGCGCGGGTGATCTGGGTATAGCCGACCACGCCGTTGAGGTGGTGCCGCTCGCCGAAGTCCTGCGTGAAGTTCAGCAGGTGCTCGTGGGTATAGGCCTGGTACTCCGCGCGGTTTTGGGCGAGCACGGGAAACTGAAAATCGGTCAGGTGGCTGTTGCGGTCCCAGGCATTGCCGCGGTTGCGATAGCGGAACGCTTCGAAACTGCGGTCGATGCCGAAATTGTAGCGGTAATGCAACCACTCGAAGAGGCGCACATCGCCGTAAAGCAGTGCCCGGATGTTGAACCGGTCCTGCACCCGCGACTCGGAAAAAGTGCGGGCCACCGGATTGGTGCCGAACGTCAGATAGTCGTCCAGCCCGACGCCGAAGCCACGGGGGTTGCGCTGATTAATGAATTCGGGGCCTTCGATCGGGATGACCGGCAACATGCGGATAGCGTCGATGAAAGGATTGGTGGCCTGGATGTTCTGGCGGGTATCGGCGAAATTCAGGAAGGTGCCGATGGTCACCCGGCCGATGGTCGCGTCGGTGTTGATCCGGGCCGCTTTGCGTTCGAATCCGCTGCCGATGACAGCGCCTTTGTTATTAAAATAATTACCGGACAGCAGGTAGCGTATTTGCTGATTACCACCGGAAGCGCTCAGGTTGTAATCCTGCAGATAGCCGGGCTGGAAGGAAGCATCCTGCCAGTCGGTGTTCACAGCAGGATCGAATTTGGTGGACACGCCGGGCAGCGGCGCCTGGTTGACGTTCTGGTAGAGGTTCCGGGAGAAGGCCGCGAACTCGTCGGCCTCCATCAAATCCCAGGTTTTCCAGAACGACTGTACGCCTTGTTTCACATCGGCGGCCACCTTGATTTTGCCGGCTTCCCCCCTTTTCGTGGTGATGATGATCACGCCGTTGGCTGCGCGGGCGCCATAAATAGCCGCTGCCGAAGCGTCTTTCAGCACCTGCACGGATTCTACGTCATTCATGTTGAAATTGGCATCGGCATCCACCAGCAGTCCGTCGATGACGTACAGCGGCCGCGACTCGCCGCTGAAGGAACTCAGGCCCCGGATATTCACCCGCGGCACGTCGCCGGGCCGGCCGCTGTTGCTCACCACCACGCCCGAGGAAAGTCCCTGCAGGGCTTCCTGCAAAGAAGTAGCGGCGATCTTACGCGTTTGCCGGGTATCCACCACGGAAGTAGCGCCGGTCAGGTCGCGTTTACGCACGGTTTGGTAGCCAATCACCACCACCTCGGACAAGGCTTGCTCATCGGGTTGCAGGGTAATCGTAAACGTACGCATGGCATCACTGAACGCTACTTCCTGGGTCAGGAAACTGAGATAAGAAAAGACCAGGATGCCGCTGTTATCCGGGGTCTCCAGGGTGAATGCCCCGGTGCCATCGGTGATGGCGCCGACATTCGTGCCTTTCACGCGGACACTCACCCCGGGCAACCCTTCGCCGTTGGCATCGGTCACCCGTCCGCTCAGGCTCAGGGCCTCGATCACCGGAACGATGACCGGAGCCGGTACATCGGGCGCATAGCCGCTTTTTTCAGCGGCCCGGAATAAAATGACCTGCCTATCCTCGATGCGGTAGTCGATGTCGAAGGGTGGCAGGAATTCATCCAGCACCTGGTCGAGCCGCCGGTTGGTAACGGACAGGCTCACTTTCCGGGTAACCGGAATGACCGTGGAACTGTAGGTGAAGCGTACATCGCATTGCCGCTGGATTTGCGACAGTACATTTTTGACTTCCTGGTTGGCAATGTGCAGGGTAATACTGCAATCAGGCCCCCCGGCGCAGAGCCGGTTAACGGGTAGCCCGGTCAGGACCATACTGCAAACGAGCAGCCAGGTCAGCCGGAGCCGGTTGTTGAACTGGTAAGCGTGCTTCATAATAGATGGTTAGGTGAATGGACGGAATAGTTGATGGATGGGATTATGACATAAATGCAGAGCGGTTTTGAAAAATATTGCGGTTAAACAGGCGCAGGCAACCTAGCGGCAGGGCCGGCCGGTAATCGCGATTTTTCCATTTTCCAGGCGAAATTCTGTGCCGATGGCCGCACAAATGTTGCGTAAGCGCTCTTCCAGGCTCTCGTCGCGGAAGCTCGTCGTGATGTTACAGCCTGCCATGGCGGATTGGTCATATTCAATCTCCACCCCGTACAGAACGGCCAGGTGTTGAAAGACCTCGGTCACCGGCCGGTCGTCGTATACCAACTCCTCGGGGGCGATGATGGCTGCCACGTCGGCGGCTTGCTGCACCGGTGCTTTCTGCCTGGTTTCCTGGTCCAGCAGAACCTGTTCATTGGGCAGCAGCACGAGGGCTTTTTCGGCCAAGGCGCGTTCGTTCGAGCCGGCCCTGGCAAAGTCCCGGTAGCGGTAGACCAGTACGCGACCCGTGCGTACGGCAATCTGGTCGGGCGACTGGCCGGCATTTGCCTTGATGCGGAAACTGGTGCCGACCACCCGTACCACGGAGGTGCCGGTGTAGACCAAAAAGGGCTGCGCCGGATTATGGGCCACTTCAAAAAAAGCTTCGCCTTGCAAATACACTTTGCGTTGTCCGCCTTCGAAGCTGGCCGGATAAATCAGTTGACTGCCCTGTTCCAGGGTAACTGTGCTGCCATCGCTTAAGACCACCGTCGACAGGCCGGGTTGGGTATGATTTTTTTCCAACGCCCGTCCTCCTCCCGTCTGTTCCACCCACTGCCGGGCCGATAAAGCCGAGTTGGTCGGAGACAGCAGGTACCAGCCGATAGCCAGGAGCAGCAAGCCGGTCAGGGAAGCAGCCATTGCCCAGTGCCGGCCTACCCACCGTCGAAAGAAAGGCGCGGGTATCGGATCCGGTGCATCCAGCTGCCGCATCAGGGCGGCTACATTTTCGCGAAACGCGTCCTCCGGCATCGACTGCCGATAACGCTCCCGCAGGGCAATGGTCATCAACCGCGCCTGCTCCAGGGTAGGTCGGCAATCCGGGTGCTCGGCCAGCCAGTCATTCCAGAAAGTCACGCTTTCCGGATCGGATTGCAGGCTCCAGGCCACGAAAGAGGGCTCCAGCATGAACTGCTCGACCGTATAATCCCGGTAATGAGGCTGCGGCACGACGTATGATGTTTGGTGAAAAGGTGATTACTTGGTAAGAGCAAGCTTTCACGCTATCATACCCATGAAAAAGAAAATAAATTTTCCGTTCCCTTATACCGGGCAAATTAGTACTGGCAAACGGCCAATACCCCGGCATTTAACTGGCTTTTCAGAGCAACCAATTTTTCGTTGGCCGTGTAATACGGATCGTTTACTAGGCGGGAAACAGGCGCGAAGGACCGCTCCAGATGGAAAGCAGCTGGATCATCAGCAGGACAGGGGCCGGCCAGCGTTCGCGCAGGTTACGGAGGGTGCGATGCAGCAGGTTCGCCACGCTCTGCCGCGACAGGTCCATAATTGCCGCGATGTCGTCGTGGTCGAGTTGCTGGTAAAAACGCAGGTAGATCAGCTCCTGCTGCCGGAGGGTCAGCGCCGAAATCTGCTGCTGCAGTTGTTGCAGTTGCAACTGTTCCTGCTCCGTTTCAATAATGACCGATTCGATGGGACGCTCCAGGGGTTCGCTGCTCCGGAAGGCCAGTTCTTCCACCTGGTTGAGTCGCTGGAGCCGGATACTTGCGCGACCGATGCGGTGGCGCAGGCATTTCAACAGGTATGCTTTGACGGAAACTACCTCGCTGAGCCGCGTGCGACGTTCCCAAAGCTCCAGCATCATTTCCTGAATACAGTCGCGGGTGAACTCCGGGTCAGCCGAGAATTGAGCGCCATAATTGTACAGCAAACGATAGTGCCGCTCGGCGATTTGTCCGAATGCAGCCGCATCACCGGCTTTGAACTGCTGCCAAAGGAGCGCTAATTGAGTGTCCGGTAATTCGATCGGTGGCGGTTGTCCCAAGGAGCTGTGCATTTGAACCTTCCCAGGCCCGACAGCGTCCCCTGACCAATGGTAAGGCCAAGACTGCGGGGTGGAAGACAAAATTAAACATTCCAGGCTGATTATTCATCCTCTTCTTCTTCCGACTCCAGGTATTCCTGCAGAATTTCCCACAGCACCTGGTGCTCCGGCACGAAGAGGTCTTCGTTGATCTTGCTCACTTCGAACCAGCGCAGCTCGGCGATGTCGTCGCTGGCTTCCGGCTCCCCTTCCAGCAGTTCGCAGGCGTAGAGGTGGGTCATGACCGAGTCCATGGAGCCGCGGTATCGCCAGTCATCAATACGGCAGGAACCCAGATAGGTCAGTTCGTCGATCGTCAGTTCGCCACATTCTTCACCGAGTTCCCGCAGGGCAGCTTCCTCGTAGCTGTCATCGTCCGGATCGGTGAAGCCCCCCGGCAGCCGGTAACGGGTCTCATTGGCCTTGCGCGCCAGCAGCAGTTCCGTCTCGTCGGCGCGAAATACCGCAATGTCCACGGTGGGATACACCGTTGGAAAACGGCGCAGGTTGGCGTAAATAATGCCCGCCCGGAAATCGCGCAGGTTCTGCAAGGCCTCCATCGGCGGCTCTTTTGGGAAATCTTCTTCTTTCGCTTCCAGCACCTGCGTGGGATAGCGCCCCGAGTAGCGCGTCACAAAATCCTCTTCCGTACCGTATATCGTCACTTGTCCTTCGGGCCGGAGGTCGAGGATGCGGCGGTCCAGTTCCTGGCTCCAGATGCGGTCATCCGGCAGATCGGGCATTTCTTCCAGGATCAGCGCGTCGTGGTAGCGTTCCTTGAACATCAGATCGCGCAGCTCCCAGTCCAGCGGATTATACAGGCTCGGGGCCGGACTGGAACCGAGAAAGACGGCCACTTTCGTATGTTTAGCCTGTACTGACTCGATCAGTTTGGCGTGTATTTCGTTCAATTCAAACACCTGAAACCGGCCCACAATAATACCGGTACCACTCTTTTTAGCCATGTAGTATACAAAGTTGAGGGGTTGAAAAGGTAGAGGATGTGGAAAAGCGGTTGGCTTTTTCACGCCCGCAAGGTAGGCGAAAGGACGGTTCGTTACCGTACCAGCGTGATATCGCCCGAAAAAATCTCTACCTCACCATCTACGAATTCCACGGCCGCCTGCCACACGAACACGCCCGGATTGAGGGCGTTACCGCGAAAATCACCGCCCCAGCCGGCCGCTTCATCGCCGATGGTCAGGTGCTCCGCCAGGAACAGTTCACTGCCCCAGCGGTCGAAAATGCGCAGCGCCCGCACCTCTTTGACGCCTTTGCCGTAGAGTACGAAGCGGTCATTGCGACCATCGTCGTTCGGCGAAAAAACATTCGGCGCGTATAAATTCCGTTTGCGATTCACCCGGAGCTGAGTGCCCGCCTCCGCCACGCAACCGTTTAAATCGGTGATTTTCAAAGCGATGGTCGTGGAGCGCAGTGGTTTCGCCCAGGGCTGGGCGCAGTCGGCGCAGGACAGGTCGTCCGCCGGGGTCCACTGCCAGCTGGCCACGCTGCTGAGCGGTATATTTAGCAGTGGTTGGAGCAACACCGAATCACCTTGTTGCAAAGTGAGTACGCCGGTCAGCGTCACCGTGGGAAAAAAGGGCGGTTTTACCTCCACCGTTTGCATAGCGGTACAGCCGTGCTGGTCTTCCACCAGCAGCTCGTGCAGGCCTGGCAGCAAATCATCGAAGGTCGGATCATTGCGGAAGGTCAGGCCGCCATCGGTGGAATAGCGGAAGGGCGACGTACCGCCCGTGACCGGGCCAAAATCCACGTCGCCGGTGGGGTCGAAGCAATCGGGCGCCCACAGGGTCGGCTGAAAGGCGGGCGGGAGGATTTCGGTCACCGTGGTCACATCGGTAGCGGTACAACCGTTGCTGGCGTCCGTCACCGTGAGGGTATAGGCGCCCGGCTGATCGGCTACCGGTTGGGCAACGGTGCTGCCGCTTTGCAGGTGGCCATCCGACGTGGACCAGGCGTACGTGAGCGGGCCCGCCGTGCTGCTGCTGCCCTGTAAAACCACTTCGGTTTGTTTGCAATGTAGTTGCGCACCAGGCCCGGCCTCGGCCAGGGGCGGAACGATGTTTTTATTGACCGTGACCGCTGCCGTGGCGGTACAGCCGTTGTCCGTATTCTCTACGGTCAGCAGGTACACGCCCGGCTGATCCACCGTCGGCTGGAGCGTCGTTTGTCCGCTCAGCAGCTGCCCGTTCACGCTGGTCCAGGTGTTCGTGAAATTTGCACCGGCGCTGGAGCCACCGGCGTTCAGCAGGACGGACAAACGGGTGCAGGTGAGTATCTGCGGCGGCAGGATGGCCACCGTCGGAGGCGTAGTATTTAAAGTAACAGTGGTAGCGGCGGTGGCCTGGCAACCGTTCGACAGGTTGGTGACCAATAGCGAATAAGTGCCTGCGGCGGTGACTATGGGCGTCAGCGTGGTCTGGCCGCTCTGGATCTGACCACCGTTACCGGCCGTCCATAAATACGTGTAGTTCGCACCCAGCGAAGAGCCTGCTCCCTGTAGTGCGATGCCGGGATTTGTGCAGGTGATCTGCCCGGGCGCACCAGCCATGGCCGTTGGCGGCGTAACGTTTTGCAAAACGGCCGTTTGTGCGCTAGAAGTGCAACCGTTGGCCGTAAGCTGGATGGTCAGCTGGTATACACCCGGTGCATCGACCGAGGCGGGCAGCGCATTTTGTGGTCCGCTGAAATGCCCGTTCGTCGTCGTCCAGGCGACCGTGAATGCGCCGGTGGGTGCGGTTACGTTTCCGCTCACGGTCGTGATCAATGTACCGCAATTCAACGGGCCGGCCGTGCTGGCACTGATTACCGGATGCAGGGTGTCTATACCCACGGTGACATTGTCGGTAGCGGTGCAGCCATTCACCGGATCGGTCGCCGTAAGCAGGTAGGTGCCCGCCTGGTTCACCTGGGGCGTCAGGGTGCCCGCGCCGTTCACGAGATTACCATTGGCCGTCGTCCAGCTGACCGCCGGCGTACCGGAGGCGGAGCCCGCCAGCGGCAAAGAGGGCAGCGCACAGCTGAGCGTAAGTGGCGGGCCGGCATCGATGACTGGTGGCAGCACACTGGCGCCTACGGTTACCGTCGACGTGCTGACGCAGCCGTTGGCGGCGTTGATCACCGCGAGTTGGTAGAGACCGGGCGCATTCACCGTGGGTGAAAGCGTGGTAGCATTACCGACGAGGTTACCGCCCATAGTCGTCCATTGATAACTGAAACCGGGACCCTGGCTGGCGGTGGCGTTTAAAGTGGTTTGCTGCACCGTACAGGTCAGCGTGGCGGGTAATCCGGCATTCGCCTG
>JBKJKS010000608.1:0-2520 GCA_046597295.1 Saprospiraceae bacterium | reverse complement strand
GATGACGGTACCGCCGGTGAGGACGGCAATATCTTCCAGCATAGCTTTGCGGCGGTCACCGAAGCCGGGGGCTTTCACGGCCACCACTTTCAGGCCGGCGCGCAGGCGGTTGACCACCAATACGCCCAGGGCCTGGCTGTCCACATCTTCGGCGAGGATGAGCAGGGGACGGCCCGTTTGCAGGGTTTTTTCCAGCACCGGGATCATGTCCTGCATGTTGCTGATCTTACGATCGGTGATCAGCAGGTAAGGATTCTCGTATTCGACCACCATCTTCTCGGCATCGGTGATGAAATAGGGGCTGAGGTAGCCGCGGTCGAATTGCATGCCGATCACTTCCTCCATATAGGTGTCGGTGCCTTTGGCTTCTTCCACGGTGATGACGCCGTCTTTGCTCACGCGCTTCATGGCATCGGCAATCAGTTTCCCAATGGCTTCGTCATTGTTGGCCGAAATGGCGGCCACCTGTTCGATCTTATCGAAATCCTCGCCGATGTTCTCGGTCTGGGATTTGAGGTTTTCCACGACGGCGCGGACAGCTTTATCAATACCGCGCTTCAAATCCATCGGATTGCTACCAGCAGCCACGTTTTTCAGGCCGGCGGTGACCATCGCCTGAGCGAGGACGGTTGCGGTAGTGGTACCGTCACCTGCTGCGTCAGCGGTTTTGCTGGCCACTTCTTTGACCATCTGGGCGCCCATGTTGGCCACGGCATCTTCCAGTTCGATTTCCTTGGCTACCGTTACCCCGTCTTTGGTGATCTGCGGGGCGCCAAATGATTTCTGGATGACCACGTTGCGACCTTTCGGACCGAGGGTTACTTTCACGGCATTGGCCAAAGCGTCGACGCCTTCTTTGAGTTTTTCGCGGGCGTCGCTATTGAAACTAATTTGCTTGACAGACATCTCTTTTTTCTGTTATGAGTTAGGAGTAGGGAGTTGGTTTAGACGGATTTAGGAGGGTTTAGAGGGGTTTAGTTGATGGAGAGGCGCTTTGATTTCTAAACCCCTCTAAACCCTTTCTAAACTTTCTCTAAACCTTTTTACAGCACGACCAGAATGTCGTCTTCGCGCAAAATCAGGTAGTCGTGGCCTTCATGGCTGATCTCCTGGCCGGAGTATTTGCCATAAAGCACCGTATCGCCCACAGCGACAGTCATCAGATTGCCATCCTTACCGGGGCCCACGGCGATAACTTCGCCACGCTGCGGTTTTTCTTTGGCGGTATCCGGGATAATCAGGCCACCCTTGGTCTTTTCCTCGGCGGCGGCCGGCTTAATAATCACACGGTCTGCGATTGGTTTCATACTGTTTAAATTATTTTTGTTTTGGTGAAACGAGTTTGGTTGCTACAAAACCAAATATTCTGCCGTCCGGCAGGCGGTCAGGTAGCATAAACACTTTATCAGACTTCGTGCCACGCGGATTTTTCTGCCATTTTTACAGATGAATGCAGGGATGGTGTCAGGCCGGGCGGGTGTGACCGTCAAAGTGGCGGAGGGTGGATGCCCCATCTCCGGCGCTGCCGATGCTGTTTTCCGGCTTGTTTTGCAGAACCGTTGGTTGGTGGCCTGAAAATGTCATATCATTGCGCCGTTTTTCATGACTACTTTCGTAGTATAATTGACGCTATTTGATTAATTATCAGCGTATTGCATCCTATGTTTGCTGATTCCTTCTTACTGGACACCGTGTCACCAACTTATGAAACGAACCATTGACATTCTTTCTGCAGGCGAGCTGTTGGTAGACTTTATCACGGCTGAATTTGCACAAACGCTGGATGAAGCGATGCTTTTCAAGCGCCTTCCCGGTGGAAGCCCGGCCAACCTGGTCATGAATATGAGCCGCCTGAATAACACGGCTTTGCTGGTGGCCTGCGTCGGCACGGATGATATGGGTGACGTGTTGAAAAACTACGTGGGCCGTCTGGGTGTAGACATCAGCTATGTCGTGCAGGTCGACGAACCAACCACCCTGATCCTGGTGACCCGCTCGGCAGCCGTGTCCAATTTTCAGGCTTATCGCGGAGCAGACGCCTTGTTGTCCATCCGTCAGTTCCCCTACAACCGCTTCGAAGAAATCGGCATTTTTCATACGACCTGCTTCGGGCTCAGCAAGCAGCCTGCACAGCACGTCATCATGCAGGCGGCCGAAAAAGCCAAGCGTGCCGGTTGTCAACTCAGTGTAGACGCCAATTACTCCGAAAAAATATGGCCGGAACGCCGCGAAGCCCAACGCCTCCTGGCGGAGTTGTGCCGCCTCGGCGCCCTCATCAAGGTCAGCGACGTGGATTGGGGCCGACTCTACGAAGATGAAACGCCCTCGCCGGAAGCCGTGCTCGACCATTTCCTGAAAATGGGCGCTACAGAGGTTTGCTTCACGCTGGGTGCGGAGGGCTGCTGGGCCGCCAACGGTTCCGAACGCCACTACCTGCCGGCCCGGGAAGTGGAGGTGAAAGACACCACCGGCGCCGGCGATGCCTTCTGGGCGGGCTAGCTGACCACCCGGCTGGACGGC
>JBKJKS010000556.1:0-3060 GCA_046597295.1 Saprospiraceae bacterium | reverse complement strand
CCGCTGTCTGCGCAAATTGCTTCTGCCACAGCTGCATGGGGGCGCGCACTTCTTCCAGCGGCGGGGTGTCCGGACCGATGATGCCGAGCCAGACCTGCTCTGATCCGGGTAAGCGGCGGTTATGCTCCATCCAGCGCCGCACCGTCCCACCGCCCCGGCCATGATCAGTGGTGATCAGCAGGGTGCTCTTATTGCGGTACATCGAATCCTGCTGGATATACGTCCATAACTCGCCCAAATATTGATCGAACCGGTGGGTCGCTTCGAGATAAGCCGGATAATGGCCGGCATGGCCCAGCAGGTCGGTAGCATTCAGGGCAATATAATTGACGTGGGGTCGCTGCTCGCGAACGTGGTTAAAACCGGCGGTCCAAGTGAAAGGGTCATCGAATTTCCCGGGAGGCAAATGCAGATTATGGGCGTCCGGGCGACGGTTTTCCTTACCGCTGTTGACGGGTATACCGGCGCGTGGCGCGTTCAGGATATAGGGAAAGGCATCCCAACTACTATAGGCCACCACCTTATCATGCAACAACGGCTGCTGCTGAAAGAATTCCAGCACATTCTGGTTAGGGTTATAAGTTTTCTTATTCGAATGAACCCGCCAATTATCCGCTCGCCCGGTAAACAGTTCATTATAACCCGGATAAGAAAAAGCCCACCAATTGGTTACGTCCATTTTATTGCCGTAGTGCCGATTGCCATACAGTTGGCCCTCGCGGGCAAAAACAGACCATAGGAACGGCATCAACGCCTGGCGACGCGCTTCGGGCGTAGCGGCCCAAAAGCTGGCGGCCGCCGCTGACGTATCGAGGGACTGCGAAGCCGGATCGAACAGCAGCACACTATCCGCCCCTGCAAATACCTCCTGCCAGCGTAGTCCGTCGGTGGTGACGATGAAGAGATAGCGCGTGCTCGTAACGACTTGTGTCGATCCGGCGAAAGCGCAGAGCAACCCAGCCAGGAAAAGTAAAGCTCGAATGTGGACGGCCATGTGGTATTGGTTGATAAGGGTTTATAAAAAGAAACCAACACGCTAAGAGGCTGTTTTAAAACAGCCTCTTAGCATCGCACACCTATTTTTTAAACAAAAACAGTATTAAGGCGATCAGCCATGGAAGCATAAAAGCGGATAAAACCCACCTGAAATCTGACTGGAGCATGAAATTTATTATGGTCATAGCGCCAATGGAAGCGATGCCGGCCATTAAAACTATGCCGAATACCCCACGCATTCTCGTGCGGAAAGACGTTTGCGCTACGTAGACCGTGAATAGGCCGGTGGTAAAAATATAGCCGCCCATTACCCAAAAAACTTTTTGCAGCCAGGCGGATAAACCGGGAATATTGCGCTGTATGTCAGATAGAGATGAACCAATGTACCGGGGGTCTTCGGGCAATAAGGGCGGGCGTAAAAAAATAAAATAGAGGCCCATTGCCAGGAGGAGAAATCCTGCCACCGAAAGAAAGAATGCGGAAATTGGTTTGCTTTTCATTTAAAATATTAAGGTTCCTTTTTTTACGTTTCATAGCCAGCCACCATTAAAATCTGCTCGCCGCAAGCCGGTAGCGATATATGGACATTTCCGCATCAATTGCCACAACAGGCCGGTGCGATTGTTTTCGATCATTAAAACAATCGGGCCTTGATTAAGTCCGTAGTGCCACGGCGATACCCACCAACCGTAAGGATTGCCTGCTGCACCCGGGTGGGTCGGGTTAAAGGACGCTTTGAAGCCGTAGGAATTGAACTCTGTCAACTTGGCCTCGTGAATGCAATAGTCAAGAGCGGCCAGCACAATCTCTGGCGCAAATGGCAGAGATGCAACGACCGCCCAAGGGGCAACGGTGCCGTCATCGGGCCCGTATGGCACGCCGCGCCCTACATAATCGAAAAACTGTCGCTCGACGCCGTTTATTTTTAGGGTGTCCGGACCGGGGCCCTCGCTCGCCGTAATACCCCAGCAGCAGGAAGCATAGCCGGAGAAATTGAGCGGGTTATCAATCGCGTACTGTTGTTGCACATAAGTTGCACGGCGGCTGTTCTCGAAATAATCGATGCCTTTGTTACGCATGAAGGCATCCTGAATACCGCGAAAGTCGATCCAGATGTGCGAGAGTTGATGGGTGAACAGTGGCCCGGCATATAGATATTCATATCCATAACTCCGTTCCCAGCGATACGTGGAAGCCCACGCTGCGTAGCTGCTCTCGGGCAACGGGTGAGTGGGTGAGCCAAGCCCCAGTATGTACAGCAGCATCGCCTCGTCGTAGCCTTCCCAACGGTATTTTAGAAATCCACTTTCAGGCTTCCATCCGTGGGTAACCGTTGCACCTTCGTTCTGTGCCCATTGCCAATCGGCCCGGCGATAAAGTGCGTCGGCGAGGGTACGGATTTCATGCTCGTCGGCCTTGTCCGCATCAAAATAGATGCCAGCAGTCAAAGCGCCTGCCAGTAGAAAAGCACTGTCTACTGTTGATAGTTCGCACTCCCAGGCCCGCCGACCGGTCTGCATGTCGAGAAAATGATAATAGAAGCCTTTGTAGCCGGTAGCATCGGGTTCGGGTCCTTGGGGGCTGTTCCAGAAAAAACGCAGCGTGTTCAGCGTTCGTTCTACTGCGGCGGAACGTGACATAAACCCCTGTTCAACACCTACCGGATACGCTGCCAATGCAAGACCAGTGGCCGCAATGCTTGCCGGCCAATCCGCTGCGGTTTTGTCGATAACCAATCCGTTGGCTGGATTTGCTTCGTGCAAAAAGTAGTTGAAAGTTTCGTGTTGAAGCTTTAAAAGTTCTGCATCTGTAGATGGTTGCTTACGCATAATTTCATTGGGTTTACTGGCGACCATCTTAGAGGTTGAACAGATGTTTAAAAATATCTCCCTGAATCATTCCCATTGAATTATTTGTTTTGTTGATGGAAGCAGTTGCCTCTTTCTCTATACCCGTCAAAGCCCGGATGGCATCAATGGTTTCGGGGACAACGATGGCTTGATTGTACACCTGGTAGTTAAAATAAAGCTCATTGTCTTTCACTGTCAAACTATCTATCCATAA
>JBKJKS010000536.1:0-5085 GCA_046597295.1 Saprospiraceae bacterium | reverse complement strand
ATATCCGACGCCGAACCACCGACCATCCACGACTGGGAAAAGTCGATATCGGGAAAATCAAGTAGTGCCAGCCAGGCCAGTCCGGTAGCGGGTTTGCGACAGCCGCAGCCGGCGTCCCTGCGATGCGGACAGTGGTAGGCGCCATCTATGCGAGCCCCGGCAGCGGTGGCGACCGCAAACATTTTGGCATGCACGGCAGCCAGCTCGGTTTCGGTCATCAGGCCTTTGCCCACACCGGCTTGGTTGGTAACGACCACAATGCACGGAAAATCAAGGGCTAGCAGGCGCAGTGCTTCCTCCAGACCGGGAACGGGCAGCCAGGCATCGGGCGTTTTTACGTAATCGTTCGGTGTGCGTACGTTCACCACGCCATCGCGGTCCAGGAATAGCGTCCTGCCCATCAGCGTGGATAGAAGGCCGGGGCGGGGACGGATGTGGTGCAGCCAGGCTGAACCTTCGGCAGGAATTTTCGTTTCATGCAGCAAAATAACAGCTTTGCATTGGGTAGGTCCCAATGACCCGACTGGTTCATTTTTTTTACATCATGCACATCGCTATTCTATCTTCCAGTACGCGGCTGAACCGCCAATCGCACCGGGCGGCGCTGGGTCTGGCGCGTCTGATCGAACCATCCAGCGACCACACGGTAGAAGTCCTCGATCTGGCCGCCTATCAGTTTCCCCTGCTCGAAGAAGTCCTGCACCGCCACCCCAATGCGCCGGATGGCTTGCAAGAATTTGCCGAAAAAGTGCGCCAGGCGGACGCCCTCTTATTTGTTTCCCCGGAGTACAATGGCAGCTATACCGCTGCTTTGAAAAATGCGGTAGACTACCTGAAAGAGGGTGAATTTTCCCGAAAAGTGATTGGCGTGGTCAGCGTCACCAGCGGTGCACTGGGCGGTATCCGGGCCGCGCTGGCCATGCAGCAACTGGTGCTGGGCATCTCGGCTTTCCCCATTCCCCAGATGCTTCCCGTGGGCTTGGTCGCACAGAAGTTCGATGAGACCGGCGTGTTGCTGGATACTGCCTTTGAGAAGAACATGCAGGCCTTTTTGCAGCAGTTCCTGTGGCTGGCGGAGGCCGTGACGGTAAAAAAGCTTTCCGACGCCGGCGGGGTGGAGCAACGGAGTGGCCTGATGACGCCGGTCGCTTCCTTATGATTGGTTGAACCATAGAATATGTCCCCACCCAACAACGGCTGAAAACAGGAGTTGTCCCGAATTTTGGAGGAACGCCTGTTGATGAAGGGGGAACGCGGATGACGCGGATGTGCCAAACGCGGATAAAACGGATTTTAAAATCCGTTTTATCCGCGTTTACTTGCATCCGCGTCATCCGCGTTCCTGTTGACTTTTACTTGGCCAGCACCAACCTGACCAAGCCGCGGGTTGCACCGGACTGGAGTTCGAGCAGGAAAAGGCCATTGGGCCATTCTGCGCAGTCTATGAGGACATCCCCGGCCCCGGCGGGCAGTGATTGGCTGTGTACCAGGCGGCCGACCGCATCCCAGACCCGCAGCAGGCCCGGCTCCGCCAAGGGCTGCGCCAGACGAAGCAGCGCTGCGTCGGTTGCCGGATTGGGCAGTACGCCGAAAGACAATACGGTCAGTTCCTGCGTTCCGGTCGTGCAGTCGAACGCCGGATCAGCCAGTACTTCCATCGCGAAAAAACTGGTGCAGCCCGTCGTCAGATCGGTGAGCAGCAGGCCGTACAGACCCTCTATTTGCGCACAGTAGGTAAAGCCCGTCGCGCCCGGGACGGGGTTGGCGCCGTTGTACCACTGCAGGCTGTACAGCGGGGGCAGTTGCAGGGTATCGGTCAACCGCAGCAGGTTTCTGTACACGTTGTACACCGGCAGTAGCGGCGGCGCGTACACCGTCACCGTGTCGGTGGAGGTCAATGTGTCGATCGGATGGGTGATGTTCAGTACGACGGTCAGGCCACCGGCCACAATCGTGTCGTTACTCAGGATATTAAACGAAATGGTGCCGCAGTCATCATCGCCGCCTTTGGCACCCGAATCCTCGTCGATGACCCGCAAGGTGTAATTGCCCATGCCCAGCGGCAGCCCCACCGGAAAGGTGAAAGGCAGTGGCGTGTTGTTCACATCGGGGGAAGAGTCAAAAATCTCCGTGCCGTTCGAATCTTCCAGAAGCAGGTACAGATCCGGCGATCCGGCGCCGAGTTGATCCACGCACTCGACGTCCAGTACGGTAATGCTCGCCAGCGTAAACCCAGCCGTATCGATAATAGCCTGATAGTGAACGGAGTATACGCCCGGCTCGGTGTAGGTATGCGGCGGCGGTTGCTCGCCGGAGAAAGTGGTGCTGTCGCCAAAATCCCAATCGTAGCTAAAGCCCGGATCCCCCCCGGAAGGAAGGAGGTTGGTGAAAGTAACCGTCGTCGAGTCGCAGCCGGTGAAATTGGTCATCGAGAAGCCATCCGTGGTGCTGACTTTCGGCGCAACGTACAGGCGCATGGGAAAGGTCGCCTCTTTGGAGATGACGAAGACGGTCGCCTTGACCCGTACGGTCAGTACAAAGGAATCGGCCACCGCAGGCGTACCGCAAATTTTAATACAGCCGTCCGTCTCATCGGCCACCTGAAATACGAACTGGTTGGGCTGCCAGTACAGACCGGCCGGCAGGCCTTCCACGGACAGAATTTCAATGCTGGAAATGGTCAGGCCCGGCGGCGTTGTGCTGTCCACGGCGGCGACGGGCGTCGTCGTTTTCGGCATTCGGAACGAAATATCCTGGTTGTAGGCTGTGCCCTGCTGGCCATCGGGCAGCAGGGGCAAATACAGCGTATCAGCGGGTAGACCTGCCGGCACACTTACCGCACAGCCCGGACAGCCCGACTGGGCCGGCAGCGACAGGACCGCCAGCAGAAAAAAGCAAACACATAAATAGCGTTGTCGCATGAAGCAACCGGTTGAGGACACGTGAGAAAAGACGTTGCAGGCAGGAAGGGATGATGGCCGAAAGGCGGCAACGAACTTGTCGAAGTAACCGGGGGTAAAAGGGAATTATGAATTATGAATTATGAATTATTCATAATTCATAATTCATAATTCATTTACCGCGCAATGACCATCAGGCGCGACACTTTGCCTTCGGCATTGCTGATCGTGTAGAAATAACTGCCGTTGGCCAGGTAGCCGGCATCGAAGGAGAACTTGTTCAGGCCGGCTTCCAGGCGAATCTGATCGGCGTAGACACGTTGGCCAAGCAGGTCGTACACGTCAAAAAGAAAATCGCCGGCCTGGTAGGAACCGACCTCGATCTGCGTCATCGTCGTGAAGGGGTTGGGCACGTTGCGCACCGAGGCGATTTGACCGTTCAATTCGTTGGCGGCGCTCATCGGGCAGGCTGCCGTCTCCAGAATCAGGTAGTAGTGCTGGTCGCCGAGGGGGAATTCGAGCGGCAGGCTGCCGAACGCAAAATTGACGGACACCATAATACCCAGATCCAAAGTATCGGGGGCAGGGTTGGCCGCCGTGGGAGTGCCGAACAGCAGGATACAGCCCAGTGTATTGGCGGCGAACGTACAGTTGGGCGGATCACAGGAATAAGTAATACCGGTCGGCAGGTTGGAAATGGCGCCGGTCGTCGCGATGCTCACGCTGCTGAGCGGCAAATTCTGGTAGGTGGCCGGGACGTTGAAGGTCACCGACTGTTCGTAGGGCTGACCAATGCAGGCCAGGTTCAGGTTGTAGGCCATGTTCGCCGGCGTCCAGGTTTCCGGCGACAGGAGGGTATCCGTCTGGTAGATCGAAGAGTCGCGCATGCAGACCTGGGCATTCACGCAGAGCATACCGCTCACCAGGCAAATCAGGAGGAGTAGTGTTTTTTTCATAGTCAGGTTGTGTTGTGTGCAGATTGGGTAAGGATCGGTTTGGAAAGATAAAAGGAAAGGATGGGATGGGTAGAAACGAGGGTGAAGTTCTGGTTAATTCGCAGATTTAGAAAAAAATTGCCGACAATTAAATGTCTGTTCCCGTCAAACCTGGTCACCAGGATGCGCCGGTACGTTTCAAAAAAACGGGGAACCGACCAGTAGCCGATTCCCCGTAGGATGATGTCTTGGACAATTCGCCCGAAAGCGCGGATTACCCCTGGGCGAAGGCCGCATTCAGCACGGCTTTGAAAGCCGTGGGGTGATTGAGGGCCAGATCGGCGAGTACCTTGCGGTTCAGACCGATGCCTTTTTGGCCGAGGGCGTGGATAAAGCGGCTGTAGTTCATCCCTTCCGCGCGGGTGGCGGCATTAATACGGGCGATCCACAGACGGCGATAGGTACGTTTCTTGAATTTACGATCGCGGTAAGCGTACTGCCAGCCTTTTTCGAGGGTGTTCTTCGCGACCGTATAGACTTTGGAACGGGCGCCGAAAAAACCGCGGGCGGCCAGCATGATTTTTTTCCGGCGGGCCCGGCTGGCCGGGTTGTTGGTTGCTCTTGGCATTGCAATGGATTTTTTAGTGCAACATCGGGACGGGCGCCGTGGCGACTGTACTTAAACCAATGTCCTCGTTAAAAAAAATGATCAATTAACCGACCAGCAGGCGCTCAATGCGCGCATGTTCGGTGGAGCGTACGATGACCGTACCGCGCAGGTGGCGCTTGGCTTTGGTCGACTTCTTACGCATCAAGTGGCGCATCCGGGCCCGGTTGCGCTTCACTTTGCCCGTCCCCGTCAGCGAAAAACGCTTCTTGGCACTGGAGTGGGTCTTCATTTTAGGCATGACAGACGTATTTTTAAAAATGGAGCGCAAAGGTAGCCCGCCTGACCGGAAAAAAAAGAAATAGGCAAAAGAAAAAGCAAAAAGCAACGGGCAATAAGCAAAGGGCAAAGGGCAAAGAGCAAAGGGCAAAGGGCAAAGGGCAAAGGGCAATAAGCAAACTATGTACTTGATCTCGTTGCCTTTTGCCTGTTGCCTGTTGCTTATTGCCTTCTAGTTTTCTTCTTTTTTCTTGACCGGGCCGCTGCCACCGGTTTTCTTGGGCGACAGGATGACACCCATTCGCTTGCCTTCCAGCTTGGGCATTTGTTCGGCTACGCCGAACTCCTCCAATTCTTTCATAAA
>JBKJKS010000492.1:0-4560 GCA_046597295.1 Saprospiraceae bacterium | reverse complement strand
GTTTCAAAAACCTGGAAGGTCTGGACGCTGGAATCTAGAATGTCCAGTACTAAAGCTTACGACAAATACTTGCCCACGATCGGCATCCTTCTGCCCATCCCGAAACCTTTGCTGCTTACCCGCAGCACCGGCGCGGCCTGTTCCCGCTTGAATTCGTTGATGTTGACCATGCGCAGCACCCGTTGCACCAGCGCCGCATCGAAGCCCTGGGCCACCAGCTCGCGCGGGCCCTGCCGGCATTCCACGTATTGAAACAGTAATTTATCCAGCACGTCGTAGGGCGGCAGGCTGTCGGAATCCTTCTGGCCCGGGCGCAGCTCGGCGCTGGGCGGCTTGGTCAGGCTGCTTTGGGGAATTACTTCGCCGTCGCGGTTGAGGTACTGGGCCAGGGCGTACACTTCCGTTTTGTACACGTCGCCCAGCACGGCAATGCCGCCGCACATATCGCCGTACAGCGTACCGTAGCCGACCGCCATCTCGCTCTTATTAGTGGTGTTGAGCAGAATGTGGCCGAACTTATTGCTCATGGCCATCAGCAGCGTGCCCCGGATGCGGGCCTGGATGTTTTCCTCCGTGACGTTGAACGGCAGATCCTTGAACTGTGGCTGCAAGGCTGTTTCGAAGGCCTCGTACATGGGCCGGATGGCCATGATCTCGTGGCGAATACCGAGGTTTTCGGCGAGCTGGCGGGCGTCGTCTACGGAATGGCCGCTGCTGTACTGGCTGGGCAGCAACAAACCCAGCACATTCTCCGGGCCCAGGGCTTTGGCCGCCAATACCGCGGTGACTGCCGAGTCGATGCCCCCGGAAAGACCGAGAATGCCTTTTTGAAAGCCCAGTTTCTGAAAATAATCGCGTATGCCGATGACCAGCGCATCGTGTATCAGCTGGGTTTTATCTTTCGGACGTTCGCGGGATTGGCCACCCTGCTGGACGGCCGCCAGGTCGTACACCTGCAGGCTCTCCTCCCAATACGGCATTTCGTCGAAGACGGCTCCATCGGACGACATGACCAGACTACCGCCGTCGAACAGGATGTCCGTCTGGGCGCCGACGTGGTTGACGTAGAACATGGGCAGCCGGTAGCGCTCCACGTTGGCGCGCACGACCTGAATACGCGTCTCTGCCTGGGAATAGGTAAACGGCGAGGCGGAAATATTGATCATCAGCCCGGGGCGCTCCGGCATCATCTCGTCCAGGGGACAGACCGTGTACAGCGGATTGGCATTGCCCACGTTCCAGATATCTTCGCAGACCACGAGTGCCACCCGGTGGCCTTTGAACGGGATGGTGTGAAATTCGGTGGCCGGCTCGAAGTAGCGGTACTCATCGAAAATATCGTAGGTGGGCAGCAGTGCTTTGTGCTGTACCCCGATGATCTCTCCGTCGTGCAGGAAGTAGGCCGAGTTATAAAGGTCTTTGCCGGCCG
Source organism: Saprospiraceae bacterium (assembly GCA_046597295.1). Lineage (GTDB taxonomy): Bacteria > Bacteroidota > Bacteroidia > Chitinophagales > Saprospiraceae > M3007. The sequence goes on along the minus strand of JBKJKS010000492.1, from coordinate 3,131 downwards.
CCACCGGATTACGGGTGGGTGAACCGACCACAATCCCGATGCCCTGGCTGGCCTGGCGCAGCGTCTCGACGGAGGCGGAACACTGGCGGATAAAATCGTCGAATTCCAGAAAATCGCGGGGCGGGTAACCGCAGACCGCCAGTTCGGCAAAGCAAACGAGGTCGGCGCCCTGGCTTCTCGCCGCTTCCACGGCCGCCAGCATTTTGCTGAGGTTACCCTCAAAATTCCCAATGTGGTAGTTGAGCTGGGCCAGCGCGATTTTCATGCTAAAAAAGAGCTTTTGAGTACGGATGAACGGGTAATTTACCAAAGAAGGCCGGCAAAACTAAACCATTCTGCCGCCCGATGGTTCGGTTTCCTTTCCCAAAAGCCCTACCTTTGCACCTCATTTTTTCATCAAGCATTTTTACAATGACTATTGCACCCAATAAAGTAGTGTCCGTACACTATACCCTGACCGAAGGTCATGCAGAAGGCAATCTGGTCGAGACCACCACCGGCGGCGAACCGATGGCCTTTATCTACGGCGTCGGTTCCATGATTCCCGATTTTGAAAAGAACCTGGCTGGCATGCAGGCCGGCGATAAGTTTGCCTTCGGCATCCAGGCCGCCGACGCTTACGGCGTATATGACGACACGGCGCTGGTGGAAGTGCCCAAAAATATGTTTGAAGTGGAGGGTAAAATTCCCGAAGGGCTGCTGGAAGTAGGCAACACCCTGCCCCTGCAGGACCAGGATGGCAACCACTTCCAGGGTATGGTCGCCTGGATCGGCCTCGACCAGGTAAAGATCGATTTCAACCATCCCATGGCCGGGGTGGACCTGTATTTCAGCGGCCATGTGGAGAGCGTGCGCGATGCCGAAGCCACCGAACTGGCCCACGGCCACGTTCACGGCGCCGGCGGGCATGCCCATTGATCCGGTTTTGCAAACGACACGGAAGAGATTTTCGGGACAGGCCTGAAAATCTCTTTTTTTGTACCGGACGACAAAAAAGGAGCGGCATACATTTGGAAGGGATTTCGGAAAAATCCTGAAGTCGCTTTTTTATTGCTGGAAAACCGCTGGAACACCGACCTTCCCGCCGAATAAGTCAATCACGTAAACCTGTATGGGAAACCACCAGAGTCACCATAAACTTTCCAGGGCCGGCCTACTGATTACGCTCGGCATTATCTACGGCGACATTGGCACCTCGCCCTTATACGTCATGAAGGCCCTGGTTGGTGAGGGTAAAGCCATCGATCCCCTGGTCGTACTGGGCGGCGTCTCCCTGGTCTTTTGGACCCTCACTATCCAGACGACCATCAAATACATTACGCTGGTGTTGCGCGCGGATAACAATGGAGAAGGCGGCATTTTCTCGCTCTATTCCCTGGTCCGCCGCCGCCGCCGCTGGCTCTTGTATCCGGCCTTGCTGGGCGGCGCGGCAGTGCTGGCGGAAGGGATGATTACCCCGCCGATTACCGTGTCATCGGCCATTGAAGGACTATCCGCCAAATTCCCGGAGATTCCGACCATTGGGATTGTCATTGCCATTATTTCAGCCTTGTTCTTTATTCAACGTTTCGGGACGATGACGGTCGGCCGGAGCTTCGGACCGATCATGCTGATCTGGTTCACTATGCTGGGTGTGCTGGGTATTAGTCAGATCGTGCACATGCCGGGCATTTTTAAGGTGATTAATCCCTATTATGGCATTCAATTGCTCATAACCAGCCCGAATATGCTGATTATCATGGGCGCCGTTTTTCTATGTACCACCGGGGCGGAAGCCCTGTATGCCGATCTGGGCCACTGTGGGCTGCCCAACATTCGGGTCAGCTGGATTTTTGTCAAAATTTGTTTGTTGCTGAACTATTTCGGGCAGGCGGCCTGGCTGCTGCAGCACGAAGGCCAGCGTTTAGATGAAAACCCTTTCTTTGGCATTATGCCGCATTGGTTTCTGTGGCCGGGTATTGCCATTGCCACGATGGCGGCCATCATCGCCAGCCAAAGCATGATCAGCGGTTCTTTTACCCTGGCTTCCGAAGCCATTCGCCTGGGCTTTTTGCCCAAAATGACCGTCCGGTTTCCGAGTAACCTCAAAGGCCAGATCTATATTCCGGCCGTTAATACGTTCCTGTGGCTCGGTTGCATATGCGTTGTCCTGTTTTTCCAGCAGAGTGCGCGGATGGAAGCGGCTTATGGACTGTCCGTCGTTTCAACGATGTTGTGCTCGACCATTTTGTTGTCCAACTGGATGGTGCTGCACCGGGTCCCCGCCTGGCGCATTTGGGTCTTTCTGGTGTTCTACATGGTCTGGGAAGGCGGTTTTTTCATCGCCAACTCCCTGAAGTTCGCCGAAGGCGGCTATGTCACGGTGATCATGGCGGCCCTGCTCTTCGGCGTGATGCTGCTTTGGCTGACGGCTAAGCGCATCCGGCGCAGTTACTCGGACGAAGTGTATATCAAGGATTTTCTGGATCAGTTGATCCTGCTCAGCAATGATGAGGATGTGCCCAAATTCGCCTCTAACCTGGTGTTTCTGACCGGCGCGCGAAGTCCGAAAAAGGTGGAGGAAAAAATCCTCTATTCCATCCTGCAGACCCAGCCCAAACGGGCGGAGGTGTACTGGTTCGTGCACATCGAGACCACCGATCAGCCATACAGCATGGAATACGAAGTCAATACCATTGCGCCGCACGACGTGTATAAAGTCAACTTCCGGCTGGGCTTCCGGGTGCAGCAGCGCATGAACGTGTTTATGAAAAAAGTGGTGGAAGACCTCGTGGAAAATGAGGAACTGGATGTCCGTTCGCGCTACCACACGGCGGCGAACCGTTATCCGACCGGGGATTTCCGTTTCGTACTGATCTCCGAATTTTTATCCAATGAAAATGAACTGCCCTGGTTCGAGCAGCTGGTCATGGGCATCTACCTGAGTGTAAAGGGGATGGTGTCCTCGCCCAAAAACTGGTTCGGCCTCGATAGTGACTCGGTGGAAATTGAAAAGGCGCCCCTGCTGCTGAAACCGGTGAAGGATGTGCACCTGAAGCGGGTGCACAGCGTCTGAAAAATGATCGCATTTACTCAACCGTCATAAAACGCAAATTCTATGTATAAAGGCATTGTCAAGTTCTACAACGAAG
>JBKJKS010000455.1:0-2748 GCA_046597295.1 Saprospiraceae bacterium | reverse complement strand
GGAAAAAAAGTTTTTTCATGGTAGTATGTAATTGGATGCAGGGTGGTAGTGAAGTGGGGTTTAGAGGGGGTTTAGGAGGTTTAGAGGGGTTTAGAAAATGAAGAGGGAAAAAGATTTGTGAAGGAATTTGGGGAAATAGCGCTGAACATGGAATATCTACCATAACCACTCTAAACCCTTTTTCTAAACTCCTCTAAACCTTTTTTCCTAAACCTCTCTAAACCCGTCCTTCAAAACCGCGGACACAGAATTTTAGTCTTGGTGACCGGTGATTTGTAGATCTTAACAATGTAATTAGCCGCCAACTCGAAACCGCCGCGGTAGTTGCTGGCCGAGTTGAGATCGGAGGTGTTAATGTCGTAGGCCAATCCTACCCGGAGGTCTTTGTATTTCGCACCGATCAGGGCCTGCAGGGCATCGCCGAGACGGTAGCCGAGGCCGAAGTTGATGGTAATGTCTTTCTCCGGGTCGAACAGGTAGCCACCCATGGCCTGCACGGCGATTTCATCGGCGCCGCTGATGGTCTGGTAAATGAACGTCGGGCTGAGGTTGAAGCGGTCGGTGAGTGCAGCGTTGAATTGTCCGTGTACCACGGCACGACGCGCCAGGGTACTGTTTCCGGCGGTACCCATGCCCGGGTTAGGGCCGGGGGTGGAGGAAGCGGACACCAGCCCGTTTCTAGGCTCCGGTATATGAAACATGGCAAAGCCGATATTGAAATCCATGCGCTTGTTCAAACGCGAAGAGAGCACTACCCCGGCATCGATGTCGGTGTAGGTCACATTGTCCTGCAACTGGGCATATTCCTGGCTCAGTGCCCGATCATAGTTCCCGCCCATGAAGCCGTCGGCGAACTGCAGGGCGTCCTGGTCGATTTTGCGACTCATTTTGCCGTACTGGCCCCCAATGGATAAGGCCGTTGTCCCCTGCTTGTTCAGGGCCAGGTGGTAGGTGGCCCCGAGTTTGGCGCCAGACATCTTCAGACCGGCGAGGCCGGTCTTATCATTGATGAAAACGAGGCCTACGCCCAGCCAGTCCCGTTTGCGAAAACCGCGGATAATGGGTGCATCGGCCCAGAAGGAAGGCGTCTTGTACTGACTTGCGCTGCCGATCACGCTGGCCCATTGGCCACGGTAAATGCCGCCGATGCGCACCGTACCCTCGAAGCGACCGATGTTACCGGGATTGAGGGTCATGGGCGACATATTGTACTGGGTAAAGTGGATATCCTGTGCAACGAGGCTGCTGAAAGTCAGGAAGGCGGCCAAAAAGGTAAGTAGTTGTCTAACGTGCATGTTCAATCTGTTTTGGAAAGAAGTTCCTTTTTGATTATTCGGCGAAAAGTAGCGTAAAATTGGAAAACCAGCCCTAAGCCGGACGCCGTTATTTGTTAAAAACCGCTATTTGGTAGATCGCGGTCATTTGGTACGTGCAGGGCCCTCCGGATTTGCTCCGCCGACTGTGCCTGCATGCAGCGGAAATGGCCGCGCGGACAGGCGGCATAGCCGATTTTGGAACAGGGGCGGCAGGGCAGATCCGCTACTTCCATGGACGTATGCAGGTTCCATCCGGTTGGGTAGAACGGATACATGCCGAAACGCGGCGTGGTGGAACCCCAGACCACGACGATGGGCTTGCGCAATGCTGCGGCGATGTGCATCAGACCGGTATCGGGACTGAGCACCCGGGCCGACTGGCGCAGCACCGACGCGGACTGATGCAGGCGCAGCTGGCCACATAAGTTGACTACGTGCTTGCCGGCGCCTTCGGCAATGGCCTGGCCGAGCACCCGATCGGTCGGGCCACCCAACAGGGCCACCGGTTGCGCCAGGTCCCGGCATATTTCGACGGCCTTGGCCAGCGGCAGTTGTTTGGTGGCATGGGCTGCCCCCACGACGAAGGCGGTAAAGTGGCCCTCCGTTAGCAGCGGCGATAACGACCCGACCGGTATTTCTTCCGTGACCGGAATGAAAAAATCCAGCCCCTGACCGTCGTAAGCCACGCCCAAATGCTGTACCGTGGCCAGGTAACGTTGCACCACATGGACTTCCGGCAGCCGGTCGATTTTCAGATTGACCAGCAGCCACTTTTCGAAGTTCAGCTTATTAAAGGCGCGGGTAGGACGGCCCAGCGCCCACCGGACGCGCAGACTGCGCAGGTTGTGGTGCAGATCGATCACCCAGTCGTACTGTTCTTTTTGCAGGGCCGGCAGCACCTCGGTTACTTCTTTTTGAAAGGAAAAAACCCGCGCTACGTGCGGATTCGCCGTCAATATGGGCGCAAAAGCCTGCTTGGTGAGGTAATGCACCTCCACACCCAGCTGATTGTGCAGGCAGCGGGCGACCGGCGTGGTCAGTACGATGTCGCCGATGGAGCTGAAGCGGAGCAACAGCACCTTCATCGCAGCAGGCGTTTCAGCCGGAAGTCCTTGGCGGGACGCAGCACCAGCGGTACTTTCTCAATTTCCACCGAGTCGGTATCGAGGCCGAACCAGTTTTCCGGCGAAGCGGTTATACTTTTTACGGCCAGGTAAATGCCCATGATGATCTGTTCGGGCAGGGGCAGGTCGTTTTCGTGGGACAGAAATTCCTGGACGATGACGAACTTGAAATCGCCGGTCGGAATATCATCGCGTTCCAGGTGGTAGCGGGTCTCGATATGCACCTCATCGCTTTCGATCAGCTCGCGCACGACCTTTTTGAGAAACAGGTTCATGCGTTGCTCCACCCGAAAGCCCAGGCGGAAGTT
>JBKJKS010000219.1:0-4102 GCA_046597295.1 Saprospiraceae bacterium | reverse complement strand
GCAAATTTTACCAAAGATAAGTGTTTTATAAGCTATCTATTCACTTTCTATTGCCCATTCCCAGCTTTGTAACTACCGCCACCATGAAATCATCGCCGCGGGCGTCAGCCCCAGCGTGGGATGCCACTCCGAGCCCACGTCCAGCCGCAGGCCGTTTTTCAACCGGACGCCGGCACCGAAGCCGATGCGGGCGGTGCGCCCGCTGCGCACGCCGGCCCGCACCAGGAGCGCCGGCACGGGGCTGTATTCAATCCCGCCTTTGATCTGGGCGGGTCGCTCCAGGTCTTTTTCCATTTCCGTCAGCAAAGTCAGCAGCGTAGATACCTGCCAGGCGGCGCCCACCCGCAGACCGCTGCGAACCACGTCGTCGCCGATCTTCTGCTGAATAGGATTCAATACTTTGGCGCCGATCCAGACTTTGGGCAGGGCCTGGGCCAGCAGGCTGACGCTGAAGGTGGCCGAAGTGGCCGAGCCGTACTCCTGGGCGGTACCGCGCAGGACATGCGCGCTGCCACCGAGGTAAAATTTCTCCCCCAGTTTTCGCCCGTACAACAGCCGGAAGTGCTGCTCCGCATACACCTCGATGCCGGAATGAGCGATGTCCAGACCGAGCGCGCTGTTTTTGCTCAGCCGGTGAAAAGCCTGCAACTGGGCTGTCTGCCAGCTGCCAATGCCGTAAGGAACAGCCGAGCCAACGTACACCCCCAGCGTTTTTCCCAAACCCAGTTGCGCATCATTGGTGATCCCTGCCGACAAGGTGGGCTGCGCAACGGTCGCCCCGCCCAGCGCCATAGAAGCAGCATTATCAAAGGGACGCATGAACACCTGCGCAGGGGCGCAACAGGCAATAAGCAAAAAGCAAAAGGCAAAAGGCAGACGCATGATGCAAAGGTGCTGAGTGGTCCAAGGTGGTGGGCAGCCAATACAGGCATGGTATCAGCCAGGATATTTTTGACAATAGTCGCCGGTAAGGTAAGGCGTCTGAAAGATTCCACTGCAGCGTGTTTATCAACCTTTTATAAACCTTCATCCACCCTTATAAACTGGTAACAAAAATACGGCGCTTTAGCGGCTTGCCAGGCAGGGATGTTTCCGAAACAAAAAAGGCCCGCCGTGCGGACCATTCTGTCTTTCCCAACCGGGGAAAGTGGAAGCTAATGGAAAAAAAAGCCCCTTCGCGAGCCTATCCGGAGGGGCAAACATGAGATTATAATAGGACCTTTTATGCAGCGCCCGACGACAGGCGGTAGGACCGCCCTGATCAGACTACAACATGCTACCAGTCGCCCCTAAGGGGTGACGTAAACGGAGGATTAAAAAGACTTTAAACTGGGGGGAGAAGGAATCGGTTGGGAGAGAAATGGCCTTGATAGCCGGGGATTGAAAAGAAAGAATGTGCAGCAAATATACGGTTGGCGCCGGAGGCGCAAAATTTTGGCCCAACTATTTTAGTCGACGAGCGCCGGTCATCTGTCTGGAAAACAGCTGGCAAGTAGCACCAACCGGTGGCTAATGTGCTGAATGTCAATACATAGCCATTTAAGAAAATGCCAAAAAGGCCAGTGAAAACTTTGTGTAAAAAATCCGCAAAGGCATGGCAGGCCCCGAATATGCGCTGGAAATTACTCCCCGACCGCTCGTTTCCGCTCCTTGAAATTGAGCCGTACGGAGAATATATGCGAGTACTGGACCTGCGAAACGTTGCCGATGTTGGTCAGGGCGTAATCGAGCTGGACCCGGCCTAGCCGCAGGCCGATGCCGAAATTGGGCTGAAAAGTCAGTATTTTTTTGTTGGCATCGAAATCGTCCTTTACGCGCTGGAAATTGCCCAAACCCGCCCGGAGTTGCACAAAACCGTCGTAATCGGCCTCCAGGCCGAAGCGCGGGTCCACATTAAACGATTTGGAGCTGATCAGCACATTGCGCTGGCCATCGGTCGTCCATTCGAAGTCCAGCGCCGGCAGTAAGGTGGTCTTGCTGCCGAGACGCAGCTTATAAGCCGCTCCCACCACAAAACGCGGCTTGGTAATTTCGGTGTTGCTCACCGGTATTTCGTTGTTGGTCGTATCAAAAACCATCTTCTCACGTTCGGTCAGGTTGAATGACCAGGCGTTGAACGTCGTGGTCAGGTCGCGCCCGATGACACCGGCGGAAAAGTTGCCTTTCCGGTATTGCATGCCCAGATCGGCGCCGAAACCCCAGGAGTTGCCGAACGTACCGATGACCCGGCGCACCACTTTGACGGTGCCGCCCACGGAAAAGGCCGGATTGCGCAACTGGCGGGCATAACTGCCCAGCATGGCGTAATCCGCCGCCGAAAATTCGGTGAGGTTATCGTAATTGATGGTGCCATCCGGTTCCACCAGGTTGATGGTGTAGGGAATTTGGTCGATGCCCAGACGAATCAGGGAGAACGCCAGAAAGGCCTTTTTATCACGGTTCAAGGCTTTGCCAAAACTGAGGTAGTCATATTGCGCCACCCCGGCAAACCATTCGGCATGCATCGCCATGACCTGGAAAGGGGCTTCGATACCCGTCAGGCCCGCCGGGTTCCAATAGCCGGCGGTAATATCGTTGGTGATGGCCGTTTGTGCGCCGGACATGCCGTGCGCCCGCGCGCCGACGCCGATGGCCAGGAATTCGTTGCTATACTTCTGGGCCAAGGCCGTGGGGATGGCCAAAACGAGCAAAGCAAGAAAGAGAAAAAGTTGTTTTTTCATAATGCGCTACTTTCGCACGGGCTTAGGGACCGTCCTGCCTGTTTTTGCAAGCAGGCAGATGACGACCCGATCCGTCCTCCGGTTGCCTTAGCCCGGCAAATATCCACACTTTACTGCTCAAACTTTCAAAACTGCACACTGCATCCCGTATGAAAAAATATCTGCTCTTATTGCTGCTCAGCTGTTCGGCCTGGCTGGCCCGTAGTCAGGACAACCTCCACATCAATCTGCTGGCCCATTGGGACGACGATTCCCTGCCCGTCGCATCGCCCGGCAGCCTCAACCTGCAATACAGTGGCTGCTGGGGACTGGTTGTCAATGGCCGCGAGTTTGCCGTACTGGGCGGCGCCCACCATTTGCTGTTCTTCGACGTGACGAATCCGGTGCAGCCCCAGCTGGTGGGAAAATTTGCCGGTACCGCCACCACCATCTGGCGGGAAATAAAATCGTACAAAGACCGCGTCTATGCCGTGTCGGATAATACCAGTGAAGGCCTGATGATCTTCGACCTCAGCCAGGCGCCGGATACCATTATACGCAGCTACTGGAGCAACGAATTTTTCAACAGTGCCCATACCATCACGCTGGATACGGCGTCGGGTCGCATCTACCTGAATGGCACCAACGTAGCGAACCAAGGGCTTTTGGTACTGGACGTCAGCCAGAACCCGGATCAGCCGACCCTGCTGGCCAACGTGGATCTCCAGCAGTTTGGCGGTTATATCCACGATTCCTACGTCCGCAATGATACTATTTACGCATCCTCGGGGTTTGAAGGCTACTACGTCATCGACATGCGGAATCTGGACAGTCCCCAGCTGATCGCGAATACGACCACCGGCGGCTACAACCACAACAGCTGGGTCAACCGGGCGGGTACCTACGCGTATTACACGGAAGAGATCCCCGACGGTCAGCCGATCAAAATCGTGAACCTGCAAAATCTGGCCCTCAACGAAATCGAGGTGGTGGCTTCTTTCCTCGATTCCCTGACTCCTGACGGTGGCCCCGTTTCGCCTGTTCCGCACAATGTGTACATCAAGGACAACCTGTTGTTCGCTTCGCAATACGAGGACGGGCTGCTGGTCTACGACATCACTGCGCCTACCCAGCCCGAACTGATCGGTTACTACGACACCCATCCTCAAAATACGAAGTACAACCGCTACTACGGCAACTGGGGAAACTATCCCTGGTTACCTTCCGGTACGATCATTGCCGGCGACATGCAGAATGGACTATTCCTGCTCCGGCTCGACTTGTCGGATGCCACGCACGCACCGGGTGCATTGCAGGCGCGCGTATTTCCCAATCCTGCCCACGCCGGGCTGTCCGTGCAGCTGCCCGAAAACAGCGGAGCGTGGTCCTACCGGCTGCTCAGC
>JBKJKS010000194.1:0-2544 GCA_046597295.1 Saprospiraceae bacterium | reverse complement strand
ACAAATTTTATAAAGTATGAAAAGGGGGAGGGCATTGGCAATGCCAAAGACTATGGCGGAGACGAACTTATTTACTTCCTGTCAATAGTGGAAGATAACCAGAATGAATTGTGGATGGTCACCTATGACCAGGGCGTTTTTCGGTATGATGGGAAAAAAATAACCCATTATCCGGTTAAAGCGGGTAACACCACGATTACGCTTTTCTCCATTTATAAAGACCGCCAGGGCGTCTTATGGCTGGGCACGCATGAAGCAGGGGCTTATAAATTCAACGGTCAGACCTTTGAGCCATTCAGGCCATAGCTTTTTCATCAACCCTTATCAACCCTTATAAACCTTCATCAACCCCTATACCCGCATACTAAACCATGGACCATAAAGCGAAATCCATCCGGCCATTCATCGGCGCCAAAGACTTTGCACTGTCCCGCAGTTTCTACCGGGATTTGGGTTTTCAGGAAAGCGTGGTGGCACCGGACATGTCTTTTTTCAAAACGGGGGACGTAGGGTTTTATTTACAGGATGCCTACGTCCGGGACTGGATCGACAATTCCATGATCTTTTTGGAAGTGGACGATGTGGATCGTCACCGGAACGAACTGTTGGCGCTGGAACTGACGGCTAAGTACCCCGGTGTAAGGCTTACTGATATCCGGATGCATGACTGGGGCAGGGAGTATTTTCTGCACGACCCATCCGGCGTGCTCTGGCACTTTGGCGAATTTTTTAATTGAGGCAGTGTAAATCACCAGCAGCGGTGGTTCAGTCTGTTCCTTACCGCTCCGTAATCTGGAATATGACAAATATGAACAGTTGGTCCAAAGTACTGGGCACCGGTTTTGGTGCCGGCTGGTTGCCCATTGCCCCGGCCACCTGGGGCACGGGGGTCGGACTACTGCTGTTGCTGCCCTGCTGGGGCTGGAGCGGGGCGGCGCTGTTTCCCTGGTTGCTGGCGGCCAGCGGCATCATGCTGCTGGTCGGTGTGCGGGCGGCGGCCAACGTAGCCGGGGAATGGGGCGAAGATCCGCGCCAGTTCGTACTGGACGAGATCGTCGGGGTCTGGATCGCCCTGCTGGGCTTGCCCATCGACTTTTGGCACCTGCTGGCGGCCTTCGTGCTCTTCCGCTTTTTCGATATTCTTAAACCCCTTGGCATCCGCCGGCTGGAAAGCCTGCCGAACGGCTGGGGGGTCATGGTCGACGACGTGGCCGCCGGCCTGGTCACCTGTGCCGTCCTGTGGGCGGCGGAACTCCTTTTTTTTAAAAATAGCGGGGCTGTTCAATCCATTTTCGGTTTTATACCGTAAAAGAATGCATTGACTTAAAGTAATTTTTCTCCCCATCCGTCCTCCTGCTTAAGACGCTGTTGCCAGGCACAACGCCGTTCCGGCCACGCTTTTTTTAGCAGCGTAATCCGGGCGCCACGGACCCGCGTGCTTTGATTCTGCCCGATTCCATGTTCATCGCCGAAATGCGGCCGGTGGTCGAAAATATCCGCAACTCCGGAGCCAAAATCGGTGTTGTAATGTTTAAATTTAAAGTACCGAGTGCCTGTTTTTTCCTGCTAATCCGTACTGATCCAAACTTACTTTTTATCCAACCCAAAGCCTTGAAAACAACGCCATTATGCAACGTTTTACGATCTTCCCCGCCTTTCAGGCGCTGCTCTTACTGTTCTTATTATTCGCTTCGGGTGCAGCCGTTGCCCAGCAAACAACTTCCATCCACGGTAAAGTAGTCGATAGCCGCACCAATGAGCCCCTGCCCTACGCCTCCGTGCAACTGCCCGAAGCCAAAGCGGGCACCCGCACGGATATCAGCGGCAATTTCCTGCTCGAAACCGACCGGCCCGCTACGCAGCTGCGCATCACCTACGTCGGCTATACCACCCAAAACCTGGACGTGCGGCCCGGCGAACGCCAGGAAATCATCGTTCGCCTGACCGATGAAACCGTAAACCTCCGCGAAATCGAAGTGCGGCCCGATAAGTACCGGCGCAGGAACAATCCGGCGGTGGATCTGATCGGCCAGGTCTTCGCGCACAAGGACCAAAACCGCAAGGAAGGACTGGACTATTATAACTACGAAGCCTACGAGAAACTGCAATTCGACCTCAATAACTTGTCGGATAAGTTTCGCAACCGCCGCAGCCTGCGCAAGTTCCAGTTCGTCTTTGCCAATGTGGACACCAACCAGGTGACCGGTAAGGTGGCGCTGCCGGTCTACCTGCGCGAACGCCTGATGAATGTGTATTACCGCCGGGACCCGCAGGCCGAAAAGGAGTTCATCACCGCCGAACAGCAAACCGGCCTGAAAGGCTATTTGGATGAGGAAGGCATTTCCACCTACCTCAACAGCCTGTACCAGAGCGTGGATATTTACGACGCCAACATCAGCCTGCTGACCACCCAATTTGTCGGTCCGCTCTCCGCCCTAGCGCCCACGATGTACCGGTTCTACATCATGGATACGGTCGATTACCAGGGCACCCGCTGCGCCGACGTGTTCTTCGCCCCGCGCAACAAAAGCGACCTGGCCTTTG
>JBKJKS010000066.1:0-5664 GCA_046597295.1 Saprospiraceae bacterium | reverse complement strand
AATTCCCGCGTGACCGGCTCCATATCCATCGGCAATCCATTGGCCAGCACCAGCATCAGACCGGTAAAGCTTTGATCCAATGGATTATCAGCGCCGGCTTTTTGCTGCTCCAGCGCGGCCTGCGGTACTTGGTCAACTGTAAAATCTGCGCCGGATATTTTTTCAAAAACCCCAATGACTTCGCGTTGGGTCAGCGAGGCAGGCCCCCCCACGGGCACCATCCGATTCCGGACCGTCGGATGGTCGAGGCAGGCCACGGCCGTTTTGGCTACGTCCACGTAAGAAACAAAACTGGTGGCCTGGTTGCCGTCTCCAAAGACCCGGGCAGCATGGTTGGCAAAATCAAAACCGAGCGCCGGGCTGAGCCATATTTCCATAAAGTAGTTGGCTTGCAGGGAAATGTAGTTCATGCCGCTTGCCTGCAGGTGGTGTTCGACGGCCCGTTTGGCTTCATTCAGCGGGTTCTGATAAGCGGCCATATCGGGAAAGGAAACCAGGATGAACTGCTGTATCCCGGCCCGCTGGGCAGCATCGACGAGAGCCAGTTGCCCTTCCCGGTCCACCGTTTCAATGGAGTCGCCTTCCTGCCGGGAAAAGGAGGACGATGCGGTGGAAATAACGGCCTGAATGCCCTGACAAGCCTGCGCAATAGAAGCGGGGTCTTTCAGGTCGCCGAAGGCAATTTCGCAACCGAGCGACCGCAGGTGGGCGACTTTAGCTGCATCTGAAGTGCTGCGCACCAAAGCGCGGACGGGCGTTTTTTGCTGAATGAGTTGTTGGCAAATTTCATTGCCCAATAATCCGGTGGAACCTACTACGAGAATCATATTTCATTTGTTTTTGGTGAATGATCATTGGAAATGCATTATTTGCTTGGGAAGCCAGCTAAAGTTGCCACTAATTTTCGACAATGCGTAGCTGCAACAGACTATAAATACCGGTACCGTTCGCCCATGTCCAGCACCTGCCGTACCGAGTGATGCAGTGGAGCGCTGCCGGCCGATTTGAATCCGGCAACGACCTCCGTCATGCACTGTTCCAGTTCCATCTCCAGGCGCTTACGGCCAGGCAGCAGCATCATATCAAGGTACTCCATGCAGACCGGTAGGTTGCCCCGCTGGTAATAAAGGGCGGCCAGGGGGAAGGCGGCCGTCCAGCCAAATACTACGCTGCTATGCGACTCCGGCACCTTTTCCCAATAGCCAAAGGCTTGTCTGCCAAGCGTTTCCACCTCTTCCAACTGCTTGTTTTTCCAGGCTGACCACGCTAAGTTGGCGGAGGCGGTGCCCATGTATTCGAACATACCGGCCCGCTGCGCCACGTCCATGCTTTGGCGGGCATAAACATCCACTTCCTCCAAATGACCAAGGCGGCGGTGAGCGACTGTCAGGTAGGTCAGGTCCCTGGCTTTGATGATAATATCGCCGGTCTGCCGGGCCAGCGCCAGGGAGTCATTCAGAACGATGATGCTTTCTTCCAGGTCGTTATGCCACAAAAGGGCAAAACCCAAATAGAATTCCGCTACCGAAATCGTCTGCAAATCTTTGGAAATCAAACCGCTCTCCACTGCTTTTCTGGCCAGTTCCACCGTTTGTTCACTGAGCAGGTAGGCTTCCAAGCGGAAGTGTAAAGCCGCCAGGTTGGTATAATAACGGGATTGCTGTACGGGCGTCCCATAGCGTTCTACAAAGGGCTCGATCGTCTGCGCCAGTTCCTGTATGGCGTCCGTCTGGTTCAACCAGTAATGCGTAAACATGCGTTCTATCAACAGCTCCAGCCATTCGTGCCACCAGGCGGGGGGCTTATCGCCTGGCCATTGTTCCAGCAAATGCTGCGCTTGTTGAAAATAGTCGAGGATCAGCTGGAACCGGCTGAGTGCTTGGTAGCACATGCCGGTTTTACGGAGGAGGCGCGCGCGACCGATCCAGTCTTTTTCCTCCATCAGCGCAATGGCTGAGGAATAAGCGACCTGCGCCTTTTCGGGCTGCCCCGTCAGCTTCAGGATGTCCGCCTGATTTTCCAGCAGGTCGATCAACATGTGGCGCCATTGCATAGCGGCGTCGTCTTTCTGCCGCAACTCCTCGGTTTGCCTGATGGCCCGTCGATAAAGCTCGACCGCCTCTTCATTGGAATGGACTTGCTTGGCCCGTCCGGCCGCCTGCCGCAAAAAATAAACGGCTTTCTCCTGCTGGTCAGCCCGTTCGTAGTGGTAGGCGAGCGATTCTGCAAATTCTGCATGGTCATCTCCGGCCAGTTTTTCGATGGTTTCTCCGGCCAGCCGGTGGAGTATTTTGCGGTCGCCGAGCAAGAGACTGTTGTAGGCAACGTCGTGGGTGAAGGCGTGTTTGAAAATATGATCCGGCGCTGCTGCCTCCTCCTGTTGCCGTCGGCGCAGCAATTCCCTTTCCACCAGGCGTTGTAAAGAATGGGGAAGCGCGGTATCTTTTCTCACCGCAGCAAGCAGGGCGGCAAGTAGGGTTTCCCGGAAAATCCTGCCCAGAATGGAGGCCGTCTGCAGGACGTGTTTATCCGCTTCCTCCAGCCGGTCGATGCGGGAGGCAATCACGCCTTGCAGGGTGCCGGGTATGGCCAGGGTATTGAAGTTTTCCGAGGCTTTGATCATTTTCCCTTCGAGGTAGAGCATACCGTTGTCCAACAGGGAACGCAGCAGTTCTTCGGTAAAAAAGGGATTGCCTTCGGCTTTTTCCAAAACGATTTGCTCTACTTCCGGGGCCAGATTTTCCACGTGAATGAGGTTGCAGACCAGGGTGACGCTATCGGCAGTGCCGAGGGGTTCCAGTGGAAAGGCGTGGTAATGATCGCCGAATTTCGCCCGGCTCTGCTCATGCAGTTGCCAGATTCTTTCCTCTTGCCGGGGCCGGAAAATCAGCACGATGGCGAGCGGGCAATCTTCACACAAGTCCAGCGTATGCTGGATGAGGGCGAGGCTGGAGGGATCGGCCCAGTGCAGGTCTTCCCAGACCAGCACCAGCGGTGTCTGCCGTGCTTTGGCGCGCAGGTAAGCGGAAAAGGCAGAGAAAATCTGCTCCCGCAGGGCATTGGCATGCAGATAGCGCACCGCGTTTTCCTCTTCCTCCGCCAGCGGAAGTCGCATCATCCGGCCCAGGAAGGGCAGCCAGGATTTACCTTCCGCCCCCAGGGTTTGTTCGAGTTCTTCCCGCAAGAGCGCCTTGATCTGTTCGCTATCCATACCGGCGGGGACATTGAGCAGGCGGGTCATGATTTCCACTGCCGGCTGGTAGACCTGCTGGCCGGTATAGGAAAGCGAGCGCCCCTCCACCCAGTGCACGCTATTCCCCAGGCGGGTTTTAATTTCCGTCACCAGCCGGCTCTTACCGATGCCGGCTTCCCCAATGATGCTGATCCGGCTGCCTTTCCCCTGTTGCAGACCAAGAAGAAGTGCAGTGAGCAGCTGGAGTTCCCCTTCCCGGCCAATCAATGCGGAGTGCAGGGCGCCTTCCCGCCCGGTATCGGGCTGGACTTTTCCGCTTTGCAAACGGTAAGCGCGCACCAGTTCGTTTTTTCCTTTGAGGCGCAGCGGAGGCATCGGTATGAAATTGAAACGGTGGCCGGTCAGGGCGAAAACCTCCGCCCCCACGAAAACTTCACCCTCCGTAGCCGCGTCTTTCAGCCGGGCCGCCAGGTTGACCGGATCGCCCATCACCGAATATTCCTGCTTCCCCTCCGAACCGATGCCCCCGGCGATCACCATGCCGGTATTGATGCCGACGTGTAAGCCCAGGTTGGTCCCCTGGCGGTGGTTGAATGTGCGAAGCGCAGCGAACAGGTCCAAGGCAGCGCTGCAAGCCAGCTCCGCATGGCGTTCATGCGCCTTCGGTGCGCCAAACAGGACCATGATTTCATCGCCGATGAATTTATCCACGGTCCCTTCGTACTCGTGCAACACCGGCACGAGTTGGTCGAAACAGGCGTTCATGAGTGCCCGGACGACTTCCGGATCGTTTTTTTCAGAAAAAGAAGTAAAGCCGGAAATATCGGCGAACATGACCGTGACCAATTTTCGTTCGCCGGCCAGGCGCAGGGTCTCCTCCGAGGAAGCGGTCAGGCTGATGAGTTGCGCCCGTAGCGCGGCGACGGCAGCCTCCACGGTCGCATCGCCCAGCAGGGCACGTTGGCTGTCCAGCGCCTGAATGGCGGTGGCTATTTGCAAGGGGTCGTTCATGGGGTGTTGCCCAACCGTTTCATTGGTTGGCCAAAGTTAATCTTATTATTAGGTCGTTTGCCCTGATCCTTGGAATATTTGATGGGGTTTTGCTTGCCACGCATTATATCCTATCTTTGACAAAAGCTTCGCGCAACCAAATGCCTGATTCCACCCGTCGCCTGGCCGCCATCCTCTTTGCCGACATCGTCGGCTACACGGCCCTGATGCAGCACGACGAACTGGCGGCGTTGGAAAAACTCGCCCGGTTCAAAAATGTGCTGGAGACCCAAACAGCTGAACACCGGGGCGACATCATCCAATACTACGGCGACGCCGGGCTGATTGTTTTCGATAGCCCGGTGGAGGCGGTTTCTTGCGCCAAGGCTGTCCAAGATGATTTCCGCACGGAGCCGCCCGTGCCCGTGCGCATCGGCATTCACCTGGGCGACGTGGTGTTCCAGGAAAACAACGTCTTCGGCGACGCAGTGAACATCGCCTCCCGCATCGAAAGCATGGGCATGCCGGGGGCGGTGCTGCTCTCGCAGACGGTGCGCAGGCAGATCAAGAACCACCCGGCGTTTCAACTGACCTCGCTGGGCAGTTTCGATTTCAAAAATGTGGACGAGCCGATGGAGGTTTTTGCTTTGGCAAATGACGGTTTCTCCGTGCCGAAGCGGGAGGAAATGGAAGGAAAATTGAAATCGTCCATCACCAAAAACTACAGGCTATCAACAAATTGGAAAAGTTGGGTTTGGGTGACGGTCCTGTCCGCTGTTGCGCTGGCAGCCGTACTTTTTTTGAAAAATGCCACCGGCGAGAAGGCCATAACGGATGCGAAATTTGAAAAATCCATCGCGGTGCTCCCCTTTCGCAACGAGAGTGCAGACCAGGCGGAAACGCAGTATTTCTGTAACGGCGTGATGGAAAGCGTACTCAACGACCTGTCCCAGATCAGCGCACTGCGGGTCATTTCCCGCCAATCCACCGAACGGTATCGGGGCAGCACGAAGTCCATCGCCGAGATTGCACAGGAACTGGGCGTGGCGCACCTCCTCGAAGGCAGCGTGCAGCGCGTGGGCAACCGGGTGAAGATCAACGCCCAGTTGATCCATGCCGCCACCGACCGGCATCTCTGGGCGAAGGAGTTCGTCGGGGAAATGGACGATATTTTTACCCTGCAGGGCAACATTGCCCGCGACATCGCCGGGGCGCTGCAAGCCGCCATTGCGCCCGCTGAAAAGGCGCGCATCGAGCGGATACCCACCGCCAACATGGAAGCCTGGAACACCTACCTGGAGGCCCATGCCAGCTATATCAGCTACGTCTTTGGCAACCGGGAAAATGACCGGGACTACCTCAATGCGCTCACTCTATGCGACCAGGCACTGACTATGGATTCCACCCTGGCCGAAGCCTGGACGCTGAAAGCGCAGGTTTGGTGGGCGGGGGACGAATTGCGTGAGCTTTTGGCAGAAAAT
>JBKJKS010000631.1:0-6736 GCA_046597295.1 Saprospiraceae bacterium | reverse complement strand
ATCCTACCGCGATAGGATGGCAGAACGGATTAAACGGATTATCCGGATCAAAACGGATTTTAAAAACCTTTCAGGTTCTTTTTGTCATTTATCCACATCTTCCTGATAAATTCTGGCTCTTTGCCAAAATTCAGCAGTAGGCCTACTTCTATGTCCGTCGCTTTGAGATAATTGGTCAACTGCAATTCATGTTCATTGAGTAGACATGTTGCTGCTTTTAATTCGAGGATGACCACCTCATTAACGATGATATCGGCAAAATACTCACCGACTTCTTTGCGCCGGAAATAGACTTTAATACGGTATTGTGTATCCACTGTTAATCCGGCTTCTTGCAGCGCGATGAACATAGCGTTCTGATATACCCTTTCAAGAAATCCATGGCCCAGATCGTTGTAAACATCATAAAAACTTCGCAGGATAATGTCGGTCAATTCTTTATGCTTCAGCATTAGGGGGGTGGTTTTAAGCAATTCAAAAAATCCGTTGAAATCCGTTTGATCCGTTGATCCATCCTACCGCGACGGGACGACAGTACGGATGCAACGGATTATCAAATAAAAAAAATCCGTTGAAATCCGTTTGATCCGTTTAATCCGTTGATCCATCCTACCGCGACGGGATGGCAGAACGGATCAAACGGATTATCCGGATTAAAACGGATTTAAAAAAAAGTCAATCTTCCATCAGGACCCCTCAGCCGATTTCCGCGAAAAACTTCCGCACCTCCGTGGCGTCCTTGGCCGCGATGCGCCCGGACAGGATGAGGCGCATTTCGCGGCGCCGCGCGGCACTTTCATAGAGTTGTTGTTCTTCACTGGAAAGCGGCAGCACGGGCGGCACGGGCACGGGCGTCCTTTTTTTATCGTCCAGCGCAACGAAGGTGAAATAGGCGTGGTTGCAGCGTCGCGGCTGCTGGCCCTTGATGTCACTGGCGAAAACCTCCACATAGATTTCCACCGAGGTATTGAAGGCCCGCGTGACGCAGGCTTCCAGGGTGATCACGTCGCCCAGGTGGATGGGATTTTGAAAGGAAATATGGTCCACGGCGGCGGTGACCACGTGAGATTCGCAGTGCTTACCGGCGCAGACGGCGCAGGCGATGTCCATCCAGCGCATGAGATAACCGCCCATCAGATTGCCCATGGCGTTGGTGTCGTTGGGCATGATGATCTCGGTCATCACCGTGCGGCTTTCGCTTACTTTCTTGGCTTCGAGGGAGCGTTTGGATGACATGAGAGAATGAGAGAATGATAAAATGATAAAATGATAAAATGATGAAAAGATAAAGGGGTGACGTATCACTTCATTATTTCATCGCTTCATCCCTTAATTATTCAAAGAGGAGGCTTTTGCAGTTGTTGCCGTCCGGCGCATGGCCCATTCGTAAGTGCCGAACAGGATGGCCGAAAAGCACAGATCGCCCAGCACGGTATTGGTCAGGAAGGGGAGACCCGCTGCGTAGCAGCCCAGCAGGCCGGCGGCCGTTTTGGAATACATGCCGCTCTCCAGCCACACGCTGAAATTGGTGACCAGAAAAAACAGGGCGGAAGCCAGCAGGCTGGCTCCTGCGACCCGGGCGGGCCGTACCCGATCGGCCAGCATCAGCCGGCCGAGGAGCAGCACGCCGGCAAAAGCCGCGTAGATCCACAGGGAGGTGTACCAGGTGAAGGCCGGATAAAATTGTTTGTACACCACGTTGTTTAGAAACAGGTCGCTCAGGAATAAACCGGCGAACGGGACCAGCACCATCAGCCAGCGGCGCTGAAAATAGGCGGCGCCAAAGAGCCCCATTGTGGCAATCGGACTGAAGTTATCGGGGTGGGGGAATATGCGCGAAGCGGCGGCAAGCAGTACCAGGGCCAAAGCGAAGCGAATTTTCATGGCATGTGTGTTTATGAGTCCAATGGAGGGCAAAGATAGAACGAACAGCCTGCCCCCCGTGCCATTGCTCCAAAAAAAGCCGTTAATTGGTCTTGGCGCCGTAAAATCGCCCCTTCTTTGAATAAGGAAGTGATAAAAAGATGAAGTGGTGAAGTGATACGTCATCGCTTCATCCTTTCATCATGTCATCGCTTCATCACTTCATCCTTTCATCCTTTTATCACTCCTATGAAGTTATTCCCTCTTTTGGCGCTCCTTCTTTTTGCCGGGCAACTCAGCGCCCAATCCGATCGCTGGCAGCAGCGGGTCGATTATGAAATGAACGTGGACCTGGATGTCGCCGCCCACCAGTACCACGGTATGCAACGAATCCGCTATACCAACAACAGCCCGGATACCCTTACCAAAGTGTTCTATCACCTGTATTTCAATGCTTTCCAGCCCGGCAGTATGATGGATGTCCGGTCGCGCAGCATTGCCGATGCCGATGCACGCGTGGCCGACCGCATTGCCAAACTCACGCCCCAGGAACAGGGCTGGATCAAGGTCCGCACACTGACCCAGAATGGCCAGGCCGTACGCTTTGAAACGAATGAAACGATCCTCGAAGTGACGTTGAACGAGCCGCTGCTGCCGCGCTCGACGGTGCTGCTCGACTTGGACTGGGATGCCCAGGTGCCGTTGCAAATTCGCCGTTCGGGACGCGACAACCGCGAAGGGGTGGAATACTCGATGACCCAGTGGTACCCCAAGTTATGCGAATACGACGAGCAGGGCTGGCATGCCAATCCCTACATCGCCCGGGAGTTTTATGGCGTCTGGGGCGACTACGATGTAAAAATAAAAATTGATAAAAGCTACGTGGTGGCGGCCGGCGGCTACCTCCAAAATCCGCTGGAAGTAGGCTACGGCTACGAAAATGCGGGCCAAACCGTGCAACGACCGGCCGGCAATCAGCTCATCTGGCATTTTAAAACGCCGAACGTCCATGATTTTGCCTGGGCCGCCGATCCGGACTATACCCACACCAAAATCAACGCCGACGACGGCAGCGTGATGCACTTCTTTTGGCAAAAAGGCAAAGGCTATGATGAGCAATGGGCCCAGTTGCCCGCAATCATGAACAAGGCCCGCAACGTGATGAACGAACGGTTCGGTAAGTATCAGTACCGGGAGTATGCTTTTATCCAGGGCGGCGACGGCGGCATGGAATACCCCCTGGCCACCCTCATTACCGGTAATCGCCCGATCAATAGCCTGGTCGGCGTCTCGGTACACGAACAGCTGCACTCCTGGTATCAGATGATGCTGGGCAGCAACGAGAGCCTGTATGGCTGGATGGACGAAGGCTTTACTTCCTACGCTTCCGATATCGTGGAAAACGAGCTGGCCCGCGCGGGTCTCCTGACCGGACGGGTCGCCGAAGAGAACCCCTTTGCCGGCACCTACTCCGCCTATACCACCCTGGCCACCAGTGGCAAAGAGGAACCGTTGACCACCCATGCCGACCATTTCAACACCAACTACGCCTATTCGCTGGCCGCCTACGTGAAGGGTTCGGTCTTTCTCCGCCAGTTGGAATACATCATTGGCAAGCAAAATTTTGACCGCGGCCTGCTCCGCTATTTCGACACCTGGAAATTTAAACATCCCAACACCAACGATGTGATCCGGGTATTTGAAAAACAAAGCGGACTGGAACTCGACTGGTACAAAGAGGATTGGGTAAACACGACCAACACTATCGACTACGCGATAAAATCGGTGGAAGCGGAAGGACGCAAAACCACCCGCGTGGTCCTCGAACGCAAGGGACGGATGGCCATGCCGCTCGAAATAGCCGTGACCTACAGCGACGGCGACCGGGAGATTTTTTATGCACCGCTGGAAGCAATGCGCGGCGCCAAGCCCGCCGAAGACCGCAGCCCCCGCACGGTGCTGCCCGATCACCGCTGGGTGGACCAGACCTACGAATTTGACATTCCGGAACGGGCCAGAAAAATTGCTAAGGTGGAAATAGACCCCAGCTTCCGGATGGCCGATATTGACCTGGCGAACAATGTTTGGGAGAAAAAATGAAGTTTTACGGTGAATAATAGGCGGTGGATGGTAGACGGTCAACCCTGTGCTGTCCACCGTCCACCGCCTGCCGTTCGCCGTATACCATTCAACTTGGAAAGGTATTTGCGATGAAATTTCAGCGAATGGCTTTTGAATTGCCCATTCTCTCTATATTTGCGCACTTTTTTCGGAAGGTTGCTTTTTAGCCGGTCGATAACCACATTTTTAAAATCATTTTCTTACCATTCTCCTTCGAGGTATGCAAAGCAAAGGCGTTGTCAGATTTTTCCTCATTGCACTCACCATAGTCTGTGCGTATCAGTTCGCGCTCGTGATCCCCACGAACAAAATAGAGCGCGATGCCCGGCGCTATGCCAACGATATGGCGGCCCGGGACTCGAAAGCCACTTATCAACAGTATTATGCCGGCTACCTGGACTCATTGTCCAGTGCAACCGTTTTCAGCATTCCATTCATCAAGAAGTTCAGCTACGCGGACCTGAAGAAAAGCCAGCTGGCGATGGGACTCGATCTGAAGGGGGGCATGAGCGTACTGCTGCAGGTGGATTTGCGCAACTTTTTGGAGAACCTCTCCGGCAAATCAACGGATCCGGCCTTCACGGCCGCCCTGGACAAGGCCACCGAAGCCCAGCGCACCCAGCAGGCGGACTACATCGCTCTGTTTGCCAAGGCCTGGAAAGAGACCAGCGGCGGAAAACCGCTCGCTTCCGTGTTTGCTCGCAACGAGGCGCTCAAGACGCAGATCAAGTTCGATTCGCCCGATGCCGATGTACTGCAAACGGTGCGTACGCTCGCCAACAGTACCGTCGGCGAAACCTATAAGCGCCTCAAGCAGCGGATTGATAAACTCGGGGTGGTGCAACCCAACGTCAGCCTGGATGCCAGCCGCGACCTGATACTGGTGGAACTGCCCGGTATCGACAACCCCGAACTGGCGCGCGAAGTGCTGCAACGGTCGGCTAAACTCGAATTCTGGGATACGTATCGTATTTCTGATAATAACATTCGCGATAACCTGATCGCTGCCGATACGAAGTTAAAGAACATAATGTCGGGCGATACGACTACCCAAAAGGCCGTTACCCGCATGGACACGACCTATGTCTATCCGATCAGTGCAACGACCGGACAGCCGGATTCGACCCAGCCGAAAGAGATGAAGCTGGTGCCTTCCCAGACGCCGGCCGAGCAGACTGCCGGGCCATTGCTGTCGCCGGGTGCCCTGGCCTTCAACCTGCAGGGCGGTGGCGCCGTGATCGGTTATGCACCTAAAAACCGGATGGATTCCATCAGCGCCTACCTGAAACGTCCGGCCATTAAGCAGCTGTTCCCCGCCGATATCGACTTCCGCTGGAGCCAGAAACCCGTGGCCGATGACGGCCGCGTAGGTGATGGCGGTGAGGGCAAGTACGAATTATACGCCATTAAAAAATTCCGCGGCTCGGATGAGGCCCGTCTGGACGGCTCGACGATCACCAACGCCAGTGCGCAGCCCGATCCGAACGGGGCCATTGCGGTGAGCCTGGCGATGAACAACGAAGGCGCCAAGATCTGGGCCGATATGACCCAGAAAGCCGCCGACAACGGTAACCGGGAAATCGCCATCGTCCTCGACGATGAGGTGGTGAGCGCCCCGCGCGTGATCAACCCGATCACCGGCGGCAATTCGTCCATTACCGGCGACTATGCCCTCGAAGAGGCAAAGAACCTGGCCAGCATCCTGGAAGTCGGTAAACTCCCGGCCAGTACGCACATCGTACAGGAGAGCCAGGTGGGCCCTTCGCTCGGGGCAGAAAATATCAGCAAGTCCCTGACCACCATGTTGTTAGCAGTAGGCCTGCTCTGCGCTTTCATGATTGCCTACTACAACCGGGGCGGTGTGATCAGCGTGATTGCGTTGCTGGCCAACCTGTTCTTCATTATCGGAACGCTGGCCTCGATGGGTACGGTGCTCACGCTGCCGGGCATTGCCGGTATCGTGCTGACGCTGGCCGCCGCCGTGGACGCCAATGTCGTCATTTATGAACGAATACGCGAGGAGTTACGCAACGGGCTTTCCATGACGAAAGCGGTGAGTGCCGGTTTCACCCGGGCCCTGTCGGCCATTCTGGACGCTAACATCACGACCCTGCTGACTGCCATGGTGCTCATGTATTTCGGCCTCGGCCCCATTAAGGGTTTCGGTACGGTCCTGCTGGTCGGTATTCTGAGTTCCCTGTTTACCGCTATTCTGGTTGGTCGTCTGATCACCGAATGGTGGATTGAGCGCGGCGGCGAAATCAACTACAGCCGCCCCTGGTCGGAGAACTGGCTGGTGGGCTTCCACTACGATTGGATGGGCAAACGCCGCTATGCGTACATGTTTTCCGGCGCGATCATTTTGATCGGTTTGGTCTCGTTTTTCACCCGTGGCTTCGAGCTGGGTGTGGATTTCAAAGGGGGCTACTCGTACAACGTGCAGTTTGCCAAGCCGGTCGATTCCGAGCAGATTCGCGGTGCACTGACCCAGGCCTTCGGCGGTAATCCGATCATCAAGGCCGTAAGCACTGAGAATACCTACAATATCACGACTTCCTATAAAATTAACGAGCAGGGCGCGACCGTGGCGGACGATGTAGTGGCCAAGTTGCACGAAGGCCTCCAGGCTGCCGGCGCCGTCGAAAATGATCTGGCTACTTTCAAAAAAACGACCTCAACGGGCACCCACGTAGCCTCTTCCAGCCAGGTCGGACCGACCGTGGCCGACGACATACGCAGTTCTTCTTTCTAC
>JBKJKS010000615.1:0-7100 GCA_046597295.1 Saprospiraceae bacterium | reverse complement strand
CTCGTCGACCGAGAAGAAGATCAGGTCATTGCAGGCGAGCGTCGTCACGGCGTTCGGGAATTCCAGTACCGTCACCGTAAAGCAGCAGGAGGCAGTCAGGCCGCTGGCGTCGGTCGCCACGAAGCAGTTCTGCGTGACGCCGCGGGGGAAGGAAGAACCGGAAGGCAGACCGGCGGTCTGCACCGGCACGGCCGGGGTCACGGCACGGTAAACCACCGAGCCTTTGAACAGGCGCGGCGTGTTGCCCAGTACGGGAACTGCACCGCCGGCATAGTGGCCGTTGCTGATGATACCAAGCGTACCGTTGGTCGTCGTCTGGTTGCCGTTGGCATAACGCATGAAGTTACCGTTGGTCGACTGCACGGCGATGCCGCGGGCCTCACCCGGTTGCAGGGTGAACTGGCTGGCCGCCGGAAGCGGCACGAAAGTCGTCTGGAAATACTGGGTCACGTTGACGTTGATCGGCTGGATACCCGTGGAAACCCAGGCGCCGATGTTGGGCGTACCCGTCGTGCTGCCGGGGCCGTTGATCGGGCCGAGCAGGATCTGGGTGTTGACCGTACCGACGAAGCCGGGGCCGGGGAAACCGCCCAGGTTGGCGTTGATACCCGTGATCAGGATCGGCGTCGTGCCGTCGTTGCGCACACCGAAAGTAATGGTCGCAAAGTTGTTCTGGTTCGTAGCAACACTGCCGTGCACCTGCGAGGTGGTCGCGGGGCCGAAGAGCGGGCAGTTATCGGTAAAGGAAGTAACGTAGTTGATAATCTGCTCGCAAGCACCCGGATCGAGGTTGATCGTCATGTTGCTCGGGCAGGTGATGACCGGCGGTACGCCATCCACGATGTTTACCGTTTGGACCAGCGACATACCGTTGGGCAGGGTGAACGTGATGGTTTGTACGCCTTGTGGCAGTACAGCGGAGGTAAAGGTCGTACCAGGCGCCTGGCTAACACCCGGGCCGCCATTGACCGAAATCGTCACCATGGTGCCTGCAGGGCAGGTCGAGGCAATAGCCGGTACGGTCAACGTAACGGCCGAGCCGCAAACGGCGGGGTTCGTACCGGTTACGGTCATCGGTGGCAGCGAGGTGGCAACAAAACCGCAAGGCGCGCCAAAGGTGATGGACCAGCCGAGCATCGTACCGATGTCACCGCCGGCTTGGTCATAAATACGAAGTTGCCATAACCCGTTCTGACCAGGCGTAAAGGCGCTCAGGGAGGTGATGGTACCGCTCCCACTGCAGAAAGAAGCCAGGGTGCCTTCCGGACGGAAAGTACCCGTAAACGGTGGTGCTCCGGCCGTAATGGAAGTAGCGGCAGCATCATTGAATATGGTGTTGGTGTAGTTGTCACCAGCGCCTCCGTTACCGGTGGTCAGCTCAAGCCGTTGGCCGTTCGGTGCAACGAGGAAGATACCGAGGTCGCTGTCCCAGGTATGGGTCAGGTTGATCTGCACACTTTGTACAACCTCGTTGGTCAGACCGGCCACCGTATTGTTGAAATTCGTGCCGCCGGTAGTCTGCGGAGCCACGAAACAACCGCCGGTACCCGTCGAAGGAATTAATGAGTTGCCAGCCGTGTTGATGGTGCTGCCGTTGAACGTCTGGGCATTCAAGGCCCCTACCGTCAGGATCGCACACAGCACAGACAACGCAAATGTTGTGAGTCTCTTACTAATCATGAGATTAAGTGAATTTTACGTTGAAAAAATAGAGAAAGACAATCTGTTGCCACGCGAATTACAGCGTCAGCAGTTCGAGCATGTCGTTGTAAAGGTTGATCCAGTCGCCGTTGTTCAGGCCCGGCGTAGCGGGACGGGAATCCACGCCGGCTGCCGGTGCATACTCGTAGTAATTGTCGTAAGCTGCCACCGGTACTTCGGCGCCGACTTCGAGGTCCTTCACAATTTCTGCGTAAACCGTCATTTTCATTTTCAGCTGCAGGCCGTTGCTTGGCGCACTGCTCGCCAGCGTCTGGTCGATGTAGGTAATCTCCGAATTGAGGGCGGCAAGTGCGTCATTCACGCTCTTCCAGCTACCGCTGATCTTGATGAGGTTGGAACTGCCTGGTGCTCCGGTCAACGTCTGTTGCGCCTGCGCGCTGTTGGCTCCGAAAAACAGTCCGCCCAGCAAGAAGGCCATGGATAGCAAGGATGGCATTCCTAGTTTTGCAAACATTTTTTTCATGTCAAAAAATGATTTTGTTAAAAATGAAATAATGGTAGGTGATATAAGCAACCCGGAAAAAGTGGGATAACTGCGTAGAAACGGAGAATCCTCATCGCCTGGACTTTGCCATTCGATAAGGTGTGATCGGTGTCAGGAAAAGGAATTAGCGAGTAAAAAAACAGTCATGAGATTAGCGGGTTGATTCGGTGAGAATCAGGCAAAAGATTAAACCGGAATCTGAGCAGCGAAAATCTTGCCAAACTCACGTATCCGGAAACAAAAATTTGCAACTGCCGCCGTTGCCGCTTCACTGGAAAAAAGAGAGGAGAGGAAAAAAGTACCTGGGCCCAAACGGGCTGAGAAACCAAACGTCGGCAGAGGATGCCGACGACTTCCGCTCATGAGATCAATGGATTAAAAAACTGCAGAAAAGCATTATGGGGGCAAATATAAATCATGCTTACCATACCTGTGCGCTCTACCCCCTGATTTTTAACGGGAATATTTTTCCGCTGCCCCGGACGAAGGGACCTAAGATTATGGCCCTTAGTACATTACGCTGCCGGGCGGAATTTGATGACCGGACCGGCAGCCCCTGCTGCTCCAAATCTCCGGCCAGACATTATATATTTGCCGCGCTTCCCCCTTTCCGATCAGCAAAATCTGCGGCAGGAGAAAGGCCGGGCCAGCCGACAGGCATGGTCTTTGAATTCTCCCCCGGATGATTTTGGTCAAAATTTCTATTCCCGCATAACATGAAAAAGCAAAACCCAGCGCGTACCCCTGCCCCCAACCAGCCCGGCCCGGCCAGCCAGGCGGGCACCGCAGCAAAGCAGCGTTGGCCGGCCGGCCGTTGGATTGTGATCGTGGTCGCCCTGATCGCCCTCGCCGGGGTCGGCTACGCTTTTTTTGGAAAGAAAAAGGCCGCTTCCGGTGGCGCGCCCACCTTCGGGGCGAGCGTGGAAAAGACCCTCACGGCCAGCCAGCCGCGCCTCTTACTGCTCCCGGCCAGCGAAACGGGCATTGATTTTCAAAACCAGATCATCGAGACCGCGCAGAACAACATCACCAACAACATCAATATCTATAATGGCGGCGGCGTGGCGGTGGCCGACATCAACAACGACCAGCTGCCCGACCTGTATTTCGTCTGTAGCAATGGTAAAAACCGGTTGTACCTCAACCAGGGCAACCTGAAATTCAAGGATATTACCGATGCGGCCGGGGTCGGTTCCGAAGAAGGCTTCGAGACCGCAGTGACGGCGGTGGACATCAACGCCGATGGTTTCCTCGATCTGTACGTTTGCCGGGGTGGTCCCGAAGGGGACGAATACCGGCGGGACCGGCTTTTCGTCAACAATGGGAACCTGACCTTTACCGAAAAGTCAAAAGAATACGGACTCGACGATCTGAGCGCCAGCTCGGGGGCCAATTTCTTTGATTTCGATCAGGACGGCGATCTCGACCTGTACCTGCTCAACTACCCCACCGACCTGAGCTACGCCAGCAAAATAGACGCGCGTCCCGGCCCCGACGGTACGCCCAGGCCGAACCTGGAACCGAAAAAACCCTATGATTCCCATCGGTTCTTTCGCAATGACGGTCCTCCGCTGCCCGGCGGTGGCGGCGGGTTCGTGGATGTTTCGAAAGCGGCCGGCATTTGGAATTTTGCGTACGGGCTCAGTGTTTCCGTGAGTGATTTCAACCGGGACGGCTATCCGGATGTGTACGTCGGCAATGATTTCATCCAGCCCGACATGCTGTACATCAACAACCGGGACGGTACGTTCACGAACCGCATCAGCGAATATTTTCGCCACAGTTCCCAGAGTACGATGGGGACCGATCTCAATGACTTCGACAACGACGGGTTGGTGGATCTTTTTGCGGTAGATATGCTCCCGGCCAGCAATTACCGCCAAAAAACGCTGCAAGCCTCCAATACCCTGGCCCGGTACACATCAATCGTGCAAAACGGCTACTTCGAGCCCGTGGTGCGCAACGTGCTCCAGCGCAACAATGGCAACGGTACTTTCAGCGATCTGGCCTGCGTAGGGGGGGTGTATAAAACCGACTGGTCGTGGAGCGGACTGCTGGCCGACCTCGATAACGACGGGCTTAAGGATATTCACGTGGCCAATGGCTACCGGCGCGAAGTGACCAACTTCGATTTCGTGCAGTTTTTTTCCATGGAAATAGCCACCAAAACGACCAACCAGCTCCAGGAAAAGTACAAGGACGTCAAGGGCATACTGGACCAGGTGCCGACCTACAAAATACGCAATTTCGTCTTCCAAAACCAGGGCAATTTCCAATTTGCAGATCAGGGCGGCCAGTGGATGACTATGCCGGCATCCTGGTCCTGCGGTTCGGTCTGGTCCGATCTGGATGCCGACGGCGACCTCGACCTGGTGGTCAGCAATCTGGAAGATCCGGCCTTCATTTACAAAAACCTGACCCGTGACCAGGCTGCCGGTCACTATCTGCAGGTCAAACTACGGGGCAGCGCGCAAAATCCATTTGCGGTCGGTGCTTCGGCTTTGATCGAGTATGCCGGCCAGAAACAATACCTCGAACTCAATCCGACGCGCGGCATTTTTTCTTCCGTGGAACACCTGCTGCACTTTGGCCTGGGCGCCGTCAGCCAGGTAGACAAACTGACCGTCCGCTGGCCCGACGGAAAAACGCAAAGCCTGACCAATGTCCCGGTCAATCAGCGGCTGACGCTGGCCCACGCCGACGCCTCCGGCTACCTGCCCTGCCTGGTCCCGGCTCTACCCGCCACCGCACCGCTGCTGCGCGAGCAGACCGCCACGGCCGGCGTTCACTTCCGCCACCGGGAAAATGCCTGCAACGACTTTGAGCGATGGCCGCTCAACCCCTGGTCGGAGACGGATCTGGGACCGCTGCTGGCCAAGGGCGACGTGAACGGCGACGGACTGGATGATTTTTTCATCGGCAATTCGTCCGGCGCCCCTTCCGGACTGTTTGTGCAGACCACCGACGGCCGGTTCCGTACGTCTTCCCTCCCCACCTGGGAGCAGAACAAAAATTACGAAGCCCACGGCGCCGCTTTTTTCGACGCGGACGGCGATGGCGATCAGGATTTGTATGTGGTCAGTGGCGGCGCGGACGCGACCAGTGAAACCGCCTGGCAAAATAATCTCTACCTCAATGACAGCCAGGGTAAATTTTCCCTGGCGGCCAGCGCTTTACCGGTCATGAAAGACCTTGGCCTGCGCGTAGCCCCCTACGACTATGATGGTGACGGCGATCTGGATGTGTTTGTCGGCGGTCGGGTCAGCCCCGGCAAGTGGCCGCTCACGCCGCGCAGTTTCGTACTACGCAATAACCGCTCCGCCGGCCAGACCGGCACTGCTTCCTTTACCGAAGTGACCAATCTGGTGGCGGGTGATTTCGAGCGTTGCGGGATGGTCACTGACCTGTCCTGGACCGACCTGGACGGCGATCAAAAACCGGAACTCCTGGCAGTCGGCGAATGGATGCCGGTCAGCATCTTCCGGTGGAACAATGGTAAACTACAGAACGTCACCGCGCAATTCGGGCTGGATAAATCCAATGGCCTGTGGAATCGCCTGGCCCTGGCGGATCTCGATGGCGATGGGGACCAGGACCTCATTACCGGCAACCTGGGCCTGAATACCCGCTTCACGGCCAGCCCGGAAGCCCCCCTGCGCTGTTATGCCAAAGATTTTGATAATAACGGCACCATTGATCCCCTGGTCGCTCGCTTCAGTGGGGGCAAACTGTACCCTTTGGTACCCAGGGATGTACTGGTCAAACACATCCCGCCGCTAAAGAAGAAGTTTTTGTACGCCAAGGATTACGGCGAAGCCACGATTGATCAGGTGTATCCACAAGACGTGCTGGACGCAGCGCTCAACCTCGTCTGCTACACCCTGGAGACCTGTTGGTGGGAGAATCAAGGCGGTAAGTTTGTCCAGCATCGCCTGCCGGCACAAGCGCAAATATCGCCGGTGCAGGGCATTGTCGCCGAAGATCTGAACGGGGACGGCCATCCCGACCTGCTCCTGGTGGGCAACAAGTACGGCATGGATGTGGAAACCAACCGCTGTGATGCCAGTAATGGCAGCCTGTTCCTAGGCGACGGCAAGGGTGGGTTTTTGTGGAACGATAACCTGCAAAACGGCTTCTGGGCAAAGCGCGAAGCCCGTGACCTGGTCATGCTACAGGGGGCAGGCGGCAAGAAGCTATTCGTGGTGTCCAACAACAACGATCAACCGCAGGTATTTGTCAAATAAATTGATTTAGAGGGATTTATACGAACTGCTGAATGCTGTTTACTTTTGCCTGATTTTTAAACAAAAACACACCGTTACATGAAAAAAATAACTTTATTCGTCCTTGCACTGGCCGTGTTCGCGGCCTGCAAAAATGATCCTGCCCCCGCTTACGGCACCGGCGCTATGCCTGCCGATGGCGCTTCCGCCACTGGTCAAAGCGAAAAGGTGGCCAACGGTAAAGCCAATGCGGCCGCTCAGTATAAAAGGTTGAACGACCTGATTACCGAGCTGGATGCCATGCCCGCCGATTTCCGCAACAAACCCGAAGTGGAGGCCCTGCGCACCGGATTGGAAGACATTTCCACCAAAGCAAAAATGATGATGCAGGCCCTGGAACAACCCGCAGCAGATAGCAAGGAACCTGCCGCAGACTCGAAGGGTGAGCTGTTGAGTGGCACTCTACCCGATGCGCAGGATGCTATCAACAGTATGAAGCGTTATGGGGAGAACATTGCTGCCGCCCGTGCCAAATTTGACGAATTGGCCGCGGCGTACAAAGCCGGAAACTAAGATCTATTAAAAACGCGAATAACGGGTTAAAAATGACCTCGGAGAGGTCACATATTGGTAGAAATGATATTTTTTATACGTTTTTGACGACCTCGGAG
>JBKJKS010000414.1:0-4642 GCA_046597295.1 Saprospiraceae bacterium | reverse complement strand
ACCAGCGAGTCCTTCATTTCCGTCAATTCCAGATCGCCCATTTTAATGCACCAATACCAGCCGATGCGGTTCCAGTGCTCATCCTTGATCTTCGATTCCTGAAAATGAAAAACGCCGTTCTCCAAAGTGGCGCGCAGAGCCATCGTCCCCGACCCGCGTTCGGAACTGATGAACGAGGTGCCGACGTAGGCACTGTCGCCGGAAGCGGTCAGGTGCAGTTCAAATTCATACCAGCCGATGCCGTTCTGGTAGAGAGCGCCGATCCAGCGGCCGGCGAGGTCCTGGCCGGTCAGTTGACCGACTAAACAGAGAAGGAGCGCAGTGGAAAGGCAGTGTTTCATTTTTTAAGATTTGTGCCGGCCTTAAGTTTGCAGCAAACGGAGATTGGCGGCTACCGAACGCCATTCCAACCAGGCAACCAGACGCAGGATCCAGCGTAATCGCCGGCTAGGACGCGCCAGGCAGCCGCCCAGCAGACAGATGTCCTGATCCCGGAGCGCCACCAGCATGGAACGGTTTTCTTCCCCGCGCAGTCTTTGGGCGAACCGCCAGGCCCCATCCCGGGCGGTCTGAATGCTGAACTGCACCAGCTTTTCGTCCGTTTTTCGGGCCAGCGGCATGAGGAAGCCAAATGCCGGCGATACGGCGCCCATTTTCGTTTTCACTTCCTCGACGAGTTCGGACAGTACCCGGTTAATGTCGTCAAAATCCTTTTTTACGGTCTCCAAAGGCGCGGGTCCGGCGGCCTCCACGGCGGAAATACCCAAATCCAGGTTGATGTGGGCATTGATACCCAATAGTAAATGCTGCATGATAATGGGACCACTCGCCTGCGTGGCCACGAAGGCGACCTGCCAGCTGTCCGTGACCGGCAATTGTTGGCGATAGCCTTCATAGGCGGCAAAGTACCGGTTGGCGAACAACACCACCAGTTTTTCCATCCGCACATTGTCCGCAAATTCTTCCCGTGCAATGCCCGCTTTTACCCGCAGGGTCACCCGCCGGTAGAGCGTGGCAAAATAGCCTAAGGCGCTGTTTTGTAATACGCACTCCGCCACGATGTGATCGAGGGTGGTGGTGACTTCGTCGAGGGTGTGGCAGGTCATGGTCTATGTGCAACAGTTTAAATTTCCAGCGCGCCCACCCTGATTTCCTCTACCACCTCCGGATTCAACAGCGTAGAAATATCGCCCAAATTGGACGTCTCGCCTTCGGCAATCTTGCGCAGGATGCGCCGCATGATCTTACCCGAACGGGTCTTGGGCAGGCCCGGCACGATCTGGATCTTATCGGGCCGGGCAATGGGGCCGATCTGTTTGGTCACTACGTCGGCTACCGATTTGCGGAACGACGCCAAATCAGTGATCGGCTTGATCACGATCACGTAGGCATAAATGCCCTGGCCTTTGATATCGTGGGGATAACCCACTACGGCGGATTCCACGATGTCTTCGTGCTCGTTAATGGCATTTTCTACTTCCGCCGTACCGATGCGGTGCCCGCTGATGTTCATCACGTCGTCCACCCGGCCGATGATGCGGTAATAGCCGTCGGCATCGCGTCGGGCGCCGTCGCCGGTGAAATACAGATTTTTGAAAGTGGCGAAATAGGCCTGGCGGCAGCGTTCGTGGTCGCCCCAGGAGGTTCGCAGGATGGCCGGCCAGGGAAACTTCAGGCAAAGCATGCCTTCCACGTCGTTGCCGGTCAGTTCCTGACCACTGGCATCCACCAGGCAGGGCTGGATGCCGGGTAGCGGCAGGGTAGCGTAACCGGGCTTGGTGGGGGTGAGGCCCGCCAGCGGCGTGATCATCATGCCGCCGGTTTCCGTCTGCCACCAGGTATCCACGATCGGGCAGCGTTTTTTGCCGATCTTTTCATCGTACCAGTGCCAGGCCTCTTCGTTGATGGGTTCGCCGACCGTACCGAGCACCCGGAGCGAGGGCAGGCGCCGGTTTTTTACCCACTGGTCGCCGGCAGCCATGAGGGCGCGGATGGCCGTGGGGGCGGTGTAGAAAATATTGACTTTGTGGCGTTTGATCACGTCCCAGAAGCGTCCTGCGTCGGGATAGGTGGGTACGCCCTCGAACAGGACGGCGGTGGCCCCGGCCAGCAGCGGCCCATAGACGATGTAGGAGTGGCCGGTGATCCAGCCGATGTCGGCGGTGCACCAGTAAATGTCGCCCTCGCGGTACTGGAATACGTTGCGGAAGGTGTATTCCGTGTACACCATATAGCCGCCGCAGGTGTGGACCACACCCTTGGGTTTTCCGGTGGAACCGGACGTGTACAGAATGAAGAGCGGGTCTTCGGCGTCCATTTTGGCGGCTTTGCAGCTGCGGCGTTTGCCTTCGATGACTTCGTGCCACCACAGGTCGCGACCGTCGGTCCAGGCGACCGGTTCGCCGGTGTTGCGGTGGACGATGACTTTGCGCACCGAGTCACAGCCGAGGGTCAGGGCCTCATCCACCAGGGCTTTGACCGGAATAGTTTTGGCGCCGCGGGCATTGTGATCGCTGGTCAGCACGATGGAGCACTGGGCATCCTTGATGCGATCGGCCACCGACACGGCGGAAAAACCCGCGAACACCACCGAGTGGATGGCCCCGATGCGGGCGCAGGCCAGCATGGCGACGGTCAGTTCCGGGGTCATCGGCATGTAGATGCACACCCGGTCGCCTTTGCCCACACCCTGGTCTTTCAAGGCGTTGGCCAACTGGCAGACTTGCTGATAGAGTTGTTTGTAGGTAATTTTGCGCGGCCTGGCCTTCGGATCGTTGGGCTCCCACAGGATGGCGGTCTGCTGGCCGCGGGTGGCCAGGTGCCGGTCCAGTACGTTCTCGGTAATGTTGAGCTGGCCGCCGAGGAACCACTGGATGCTGGGTTCCCGGAAATTCCATTGCAGGACTTTCTTCCAGGGCTTTTGCCACTGAAAGGTGGCCGCCTGTTCGGCCCAGAAGCCCTCCGGATCGGCGACGGAGCGGGCGTACGTTTCGTGGTATTCGGCGAGGGTGTCGATTTGTTGCGTCATCATGGTGCGCTGCTCAGCGCCAGCAAATTTTGCTTCAAATCTAAATCTTTTCCGGCAAAAATTACCTGCCAGGAACTACTTCGTGCTACGCACTTGGATACCACGCCTTACGGGTACTAATGAACCGCCGGAGGCAGGGTTTTGATTTTGACAAGATTGCCGCAGATTTTGCAGTAAACAATCTGTTTAAATCCGTTTGATCCGTTTAATCCGTTCTGCCATCCTACCGCGACGGGATGGCAGAACGGATCAAACGGATGGAGCGGATGACAACGGATTTTTCCCACGGTTCATTTCCGTCAAGATCGTCGCCGCAGGCGGCGTGAAACCTCTGTAGGTCACAACCACTCAAAAGGCAACACTACCAACCATATAAGGCCAGTACAGGGATGGGGTGGAAAGTGGGTTTTGGCGCCGTTGCAAATGATCAGCAGGACCAGGATAAGGATAAGCAGCACTGGCTGGTTGCGTTGTGCGTGCGTCGGGGCGACGCCGAGGATGCGTTGAATGCGGGTGGTGAAAAGGCCGGGAGGATGTTTGGTTATACCGGGTTTCATCTTTTACCTTTAGGCGGCCTGGCGGCAAAAATGTCTTGGTCCTGCTTTGGCCATTGCGTGTGTAGCGGGCATAAACGCATTGCGGGACAAGTGAATAAAAATGGGGGGGGGATCGCGCAATGCGGGAGTGTAAAAGTTCGTGGCAAGTATGGAAAAAATAACCCCGGAACGCCTTTTCAGAAAATTGTAGTTATATGGCTTCAAACAAAAAATTATCAACACACCTAAATCGATATTATTCATATCATAAAATCAAAGACGCGGAATCGGACGAAATTCTTGATATTACTTTTGAGTATATACAAAGTGCAGAGAATAAAATATTTAGGCAACCGGCTATCGCTTTAAGAGCGATAAAAGTAGAAATGATTGATATACTTATTCAACATCATAAATATGTAAAAGAACTTGAGACGTACATAAATGACTTGAATGCGATTGTTTCAAAAGGGCCAAGGCTAAATGATAGCAATTTAGAAAAACTAAAGGTACTAGAAGAAAAAAGGAATATTCTTGCTGAATTCGTTTATTTAATAGAGGATTCCCTTGCCTACATGACGCGGATGCTTCTGGAACATTATTCAGAATTGGAAAAAGATACAACATTCTTAGATAAATTTTCAAAATATTTAGGCCCATTTGGTTGGATGAGTAATCGAGCAGAACGATTTCGTAATGCATTCATAATGAAAGTTGATCATGATTCAAAACCTGTTTCCTTTGAAAGTGAAATTATTATAAAAGCTAGGCAAAAGATTGCAGATAATGAGGTAGAACCGGCATTGATGTTGTTGTTGTCACATGTACAGGACCAAGTCGTGGAAAAAGATTTGATCTTATTGAAGCAACAGTGGATGGATTTTAATAAAAACAAGAATTTGGGACTTTTAAACGAGGAATCATCAAGAGTAACCATGAATAAAATTGTATATGGAGTACTTTCAGTTATATAAACGCCGCGAACAATCGCTCCCCAAAAACTGCTCCTATACGTCGCATTTTCGGGAAGCGTAACGTTCTCGGTAACTAAAAACAATATGAGTAAGAAAAAAATGGA
>JBKJKS010000209.1:0-2572 GCA_046597295.1 Saprospiraceae bacterium | reverse complement strand
TTCATCCTCGACCTCGGCATCCATACCCATTTCAAGCGCTACGTGGCCTCCATGCGCGAGCTGCTGGAACTGGACTACGACGCTGTGCTGGTCGGTACGGGTGCCCCGCGCGGTGGCGACCTGCGCAACATCCCCGGTCGGGAGGAGGCCCGCGCCAACATCCACATCGGCATCGAATGGCTGGCCTCCGTTGCTTTCGAGCATACCACCAGGATCGGCAAACAGGTCGTCGTGCTCGGCGGCGGCAACACGGCCATGGACTGCTGCCGCACTTCCCGCCGGCTGGGCGGCGAATCCGTCACCGTGGTGGTGCGCAGCCCGCGGGCCGACATGAAGGCCTCCCCTTGGGAGATCGAGGACGCCGAACGGGAGGACATTCCGATCCTGAACAACATGCCGCCTAAGGAATTCGTGGTCGAGAACGGCCAGCTCAAGGGGGTGCTGTTTGAAAAGGTACACGCTGTATATGAAGGTGGTAAACGCAAACTCGTTTCCACCGGCGAACCGGACGTTTTTATCGAAGCGACGGACGTGCTGGTGGCCATCGGGCAGGAAAATGCTTTCCCCTGGATCGAACGCGACCTGGGCATCGAATTCGGCCAGTGGGAAATTCCCGTGCTGGACGCCGTCACCCACCAGAGCACCCACCCGCGGGTATTTTTTGCCGGCGATGCGGCTTTCGGTCCTAAAAACGTCATCACCGCCGTGGCCCACGGGCACCAGGCCGCCATTTCGATCGACCTGTTCTGCCGGGGCGAAAGCCTGCAGCAGCGCCCCGCCCCGACGACCAACCTCATGCACCAGAAAATGGGCATCCACGAGTGGGCCTACGACAGCGCCGTAGTCATCGACCCGCGCTACGCGGTGCCGCATGCCGATAAGGTGGCCACGCTGCAGGACCGCAAAATGGAGGTCGAACTGGGCTTCGATCCCCTGGACGGTTTCAAGGAGGCCCAGCGCTGCCTCAATTGCGACATTCAGACGGTCTTCAATACCACGCGCTGCATCGAGTGCGACGCCTGCGCCGACGTGTGCCCGACCGCCTGCATCACCTTCACCGAAAACGGCGAGGAAGAAGACCTGCGCGGCCGCCTGAACGCCCCGGCCAACCTGCTGAGCCAGGACCTGTACGTGTCGGACACGCTCCGCACCGGCCGGGTAATGATCAAGGATGAAAACGTGTGCCTGCACTGCGGCCTCTGCGCCGAACGCTGTCCGACCGCCGCCTGGGACATGCAGAAGTATTTGTACAACGTGACCAAGGCGTGTGGGAAGCTGTGAGGGGTGGTGATTTGGTGATTTGGTGATAAAATATTGATTATAAGTAAATTGTGAATTATTTTATGACAAAATTTATAAATGTATTGCGTAGAGTACACCTAGCCCGGCCTTCGGCCACCCCCTCCAAAGGGGGGATACGCTCCGAACTTAGCCAATGAAGGTAAGCGTGTAATCGCGCTCGGTATCCCCCTTTGGAGGGGGGCAGGGGGGAGGTAGCCGCGCAGGGTAGTATTGAAAAGTCCGAATTTTAAACACAAACGGCCAAAATCTAAACCTTCTGAACCTCCTAAACCCCTCTAAACCAACCATTTAATTTAAAATTCAATGAAGCTGTTCCATAAAAATTTCTCTTCCGCTCCCGCCGAAACCGACACCGAGGAGTCAACCGGGCTGAAAAGCGTCAATGATCTGGTCATCCGCTTTGCCAACGTCAACGGGACCGGCTCGGCCAGCGCCAATAACCTGTTTGCCAAGGCCGTCTTTCGCATGGGCATTCCAGTGACGCCGAAGAACATTTTTCCCTCCAACATCCAGGGCCTGCCGACCTGGTACGAGGTGCGCGTCAACGAGAACGGCTGGCTGGGCCGCCGGGAGGGCATCGACATCATGGTCGCCGTGAACGCCCAGAGTTTTCAAAAGGATACGGATAACCTGCGGACCGGCGGCTACCTCATCTATGACAGCAGCAAGCCCCTGCACCCCGACCAGGTGCGTGCCGACGTGCACTACCTCGGCATTCCCATGACCGCCATTGCCGGAGCGCACTTCAAAGATCCGCGCATCAGCATGCTGCTCAAAAACGTGCTCTACATCGGCGCCGTGGCGGCCCTGCTTGATATGGAAATAGATGTGCTAAAAGACCTCATTACCGAGCAGTACAGCAAAAAACCGAAGCTCATTCCCGACAACCACCTGGCCATCGACCTCGGCGTGGCCTACGCCCGGGAACATTTCGAGTGCCCGCTGGACATTCGCGTCGAGCGGCGCGACCTGGTGGGCGACCGCATCCTGCTCACCGGTAACGCCGCCTGCGGGCTCGGCGCCGTGTACGCCGGCGCGACCGTGATGGCCTGGTACCCCATTACGCCCTCCACCTCGGTGGCCGACGCTTTTGAAAAATACTGCAAGCAGCTGCGCCGCGACCCCGAAACCGGCGAAAATCGTTATGCCTTGGTGCAGGCGGAAGACGAACTTTCCGCCATCGGTATGGTCATCGGGGCGGCCTGGAACGGCGCGCGGTCGTTCACGGCGACCTCCGGACCCGGCATCTCGCTGATGAACGAGTTCCTCG
>JBKJKS010000128.1:0-4365 GCA_046597295.1 Saprospiraceae bacterium | reverse complement strand
ACCCAACGGCTCAGGTGGACCCCGATGGCGCAGATCTTACGCTGTTGTGCAGCGTCCTTGCCGCCGGTCCAGACACCCGTATAACCGGGGATGCGGTAGCCCAGCAGTCCGAAATCGGCCAGGGTACGGATGATGACCTCCTCGAGTTGGCGGACGTAGCGATGCACATCCGTAAAAAAGCATTCGAGGTCGAGGATCGGGTAGCCGACCAGCTGACCCGGTCCGTGAAAAGTAATATCGCCGCCCCGGTTGATCGGGAAGAACTGGATGCCCCGCGCCGTCAACTCCGCCTCGCTGAGCAGCAGGTGTTGCATCGAACCACTTTTGCCCAAGGTGTACACCGGCGGGTGCTCCACCAGTAACAAATGGTGTTCCTGTGGATAGCTGGTCGGGGCTAATGTCCGGTTGGCCAGCTTATTATCCACCAACGCCCGGAGGAGCGTGGTCTGAAAATCCCACGTTTGGCGATAATCGGCCAGACCCAAATCCCGAAATTGCAGGGTTTGCATAGTGGGTGAAACAGCGGTTGAATAATTTTAGTTTTGCAGGCTTGTTTTCTAGCTTTTTAGAAATAGCCGGCGCTGAAAATAACCGGCGGAAACCTCCCGCGCTCCTAAGAGAGCCGGTTGCGATAATCCCGGTAACCGAACCGGCGCACCACCTCCAACTGCCCATCGGGCCGCAAAATGGCGATACTGGGGTGGGCAACGCCGTTGAAAGTGCTGCTTTTCACCATCGTGTAGTGGATCATATCTTCAAAAACGATCTGCTGGCCTACTTTCACCGGTCGCTCGAAAGCGTAGGCTTCCAGAAAATCACCACTCAGGCAACTCACCCCGCCGAGCCGGTATTGGGGCTGACCCGGCAGGGGTTCGGCGGAAGCCCCGCGGACCCGGGGCCGGTACGGCATTTCGAGGGTGTCCGGCATGTGGGCCGTGAAGCTAACGTCCAGAATAGCCGTTTGCACGTTCTTATTTTTGACCACGTCCAGCACGGTGGCCACCAGCACCCCAGTCTCCCAGGCGATGGCACTGCCGGGCTCCAGAATGACCTGTAGGTGCGGGTGACGCGCTTTGAAAGCGCGCAGGGTGCGGATGAGGTGCTCCACGTCGTAGCCCGCCCGGGTCATCAGGTGGCCGCCGCCAAAATTGACCCATTTCAGCCGGGGCAAAAACCCGCCGAACTGGTCTTCGAAATAGCCCAGCGTTTTTTCCAGATCGAAACTGCTGCTTTCACACAGCGTATGAAAATGCAGGCCTTCCACACCCTCGGGCAACCGGCCTTTGAAATTCTCCACCGGCTCGCCCAGCCGGGAGCCCGGCGAGGCGGGGTTGTAGAGGGCGGTATCCACCGGCGACCAGCCCGGATTGACGCGTATGCCCGGGCTGACTTCGCCGGGATGAGCCGCTACCCGCCCGCGGAACCGCTTGTACTGCGACAGCGAATTGAAGGTAATATGACTGGAATAGCCGAGAATTTTGCCAAATTCACGGGGCGCATAGGCGACCGCGTAGGTATGGGCCTTGGTGCCCATTTCTTCAAAACACAGGCGCGCTTCATGCAGCGAAGAAGCGGTCGCCCCCGATAAATACTCCCGCACGATAGGAAAAGCACTCCACATGGCGAAACCCTTGAACGCCAGAATGACGGTCACCCCCGCCGCTTTTTGTACCCCGTCGATCAGTTGCAGGTTGCGGCGCAGTAAGGCTTCTTCCAATACAAAGCAGGGAGCGGGTATTTTTTTCAAATCCATTTATTGCTTATTGGTTATTGGGTGCAGATAGAAATGTTGTGCTGCAGCGCTGCCGCTGCACCGGGAATGGACCGTGTACGAGCCGGCAAGACTGCCAACAACGCATAAAATCGGCGTTTGGTTGAGCGGAACCAAACGTTCGGAGAAAATCCATCGCTTACCGATAACCAATACCCGTTATCCATCCCCTATCCCATTACCTTCTCGTACCGGCTGGCCACTTCTTTCCAATTAACCACATTGTAGAAAGCGGTGATATAGTCCGGCCGTTTGTTCTGGTATTTCAGATAATAGGCATGTTCCCACACGTCCAGACCGAGGATCGGTGTGCCGGTCTGCTTGGCGATCTGCAGCATCAGGGGATTATCCTGATTGGGGGTAGCGCTGATGAAAAGTTTTTTGTCTTTTCCCACGCATAACCAGGCCCAGCCGGAGCCGAAAACGCCTTTGGCGGAAGCGGTAAACTGCTCCTTGAATTTGTCCACCGAGCCAAAAGTGCCATTGATGGCGGTCAGCAAGGCGCCTTCGGGCAGGTTACCGCCGCCGGGGGCAATGCTGCGCCAGAAGAAAGAGTGGTTCCAATGACCGCCGGCGTTATTCCGGATCTTTTTATCTTCTTCGGCAGTGGAAATGCGGGATACAATGTCGTCCAACTCATAGTCGGCAAATCTGGTGTCTTTGACCGCATCGTTCAGGTTCTTGACATAGCTGTCATGGTGACGGTCATGGTGAATTTCCATGGTCATCCGGTCGATATGCGGTTCCAGCGCAGCGGGATCGTAGCCCAGGGGCGGCAGCGTGAAGGGTCCGCTGCGTTTCATTTTGGGGGGTGGAATGTTGGCAGGGGCAGCGACCGATGTGCCTTTTGCAGCGGTTTTGCAGGCATCCAGCAGGGAGCTGGAGGCAGCGGCGATACCCAGCAGGAAGCCGGTTTTGAGAAATGTTCGTTTTTCCATGGTAAATAGTGACTGGAGGTGAGTGACCATTGTAAAGCCCAAAGTTGCGGGTTCAAAGTTATTTTTCGGACTTCTGGCGAAACTAATGCGGAGCAGCACGTCAAATCGTGCCCGGAAAGCCCAATGGTGCAAGTACCGCCCAGAAAAACCTACCTTTGTCCCACTTTTTACCAATCAAAACCATGCCGTGCAATGAGTCAGGAACATCCATCTCCGGAAGAATCAATACCCAAGGACCTGCCGGAAACGCCACCTACCGATGTGCAGCCAGTCCCGGTGGACGCCGCCGAGGGGGAGGAAGCGCTGCCTTCCGATGACTTTTTCGAGCGCCACCAGATCGTGGCCGACCCGCGCCAGGGCCTGGTGCGACTGGATAAATTTCTGATGGACCGGCTCGCCCACCGCTCGCGCAACAAAGTACAGAATGCGATCCGCGCCGGCTCGGTGAAAGTCGACGAACAGGAAGTGAAACCCAACTACCGGGTGCGTCCCGGCAACGTCATCACCATCGTGCTGCCCAAGTCGCTGGAGGAGGTGTACGACATCAAGCCCCAGGATATTCCCCTCGATATCGTTTACGAAGACCAGGATGTGCTGATCGTCAATAAACCCTATAACCTGGCAGTTCACCCCGGGGTGGGTATTCCCAATGGTACGCTGGTGAATGCCGTGGCCTTTCACCTGCAGACCCAACTGGAGCAGTTACCGGTGAAAGATGGCAATGAAAGCTACCGGGCAGGCATCGTGCATCGTATTGACAAAGATACGACGGGCCTGATGGTGGTAGCCAAGAACGACTTTGCCATGACCCACCTGGCCAACCAGTTTTTTCACCACACCATCGAGCGACGCTACTACGCTTTGGTCTGGGGTGATGTAAAAGGCAGCGAAGGCACCGTCTACGGCAGCATTGGGCGCAACCCGAATGACCGCCGGCTGTTTATGGTCTTTCCGGACGGCGACGAGGGCAAACACGCCATCACCCATTGGAAGGTGCTGGAACGCTTTTATTACTGTACGCTGGTGGAGTGCCGACTGGAAACCGGACGCACCCACCAGATCCGGGTACACATGAAATCCATCGGCCATACGCTGTTCGGCGACCCGCGCTACGGCGGCAACCAGATCCTGAAAGGCACCCTGTACGCCAAATACAAACAATTCATTGAAAATTGCCTGGAATTGCTGCCACGCCAGGCCCTGCACGCTAAAGTGCTGGGTTTCACCCACCCACGCACGGGCGAACACGTTCGGTTCGAGTCGGAACTACCCGCCGATATGCAGCAGGTAATTGAGAAAATGCGCAGTTACGTGAGCGCCCGTAAAGAAGTTTAACGTGTGGCATACCTCAAAGGCATGCCACACATACCAGCCGTTCCCTTTTATGCACGAAGCACACCCGGTCATCAAGAATGCGTTTTTAGCCGACCTGCTAGCCCCCAGACGAGTCGTTTTTATTGTCAATCCAAAAGCGGGGACCAACG
Source organism: Saprospiraceae bacterium (assembly GCA_046597295.1). Lineage (GTDB taxonomy): Bacteria > Bacteroidota > Bacteroidia > Chitinophagales > Saprospiraceae > M3007. Next base: position 172 of record JBKJKS010000128.1, on the reverse strand, counting down.
TACAGAAGCGGATCAGCGAAAGCGTGGACAAGTACCTGGACCACCGAAAGTTCGAGTATGGCATCTGGTACACCGAACGGCCGGGGCACGCGACGGAGCTGGTGCGCCAGGCCATTGCGGAGCAATACGAAATGGTGATCGCAGTGGGCGGCGACGGCTCCGTCAACGAGAT
>JBKJKS010000042.1:0-4031 GCA_046597295.1 Saprospiraceae bacterium | reverse complement strand
CAAATTGCTGGTGCGGTAAGCAGTGGAACGCGGATGACGCGGATGTGCCAAACGTGGATGTACACAGATTTTAAAAATCCGTTTTATCCGCGTTTGCTTGCATCCGCGTCATCCGCGTTCCCATTTTTTTTGAAGACTACCCCAAGACTGGTTTCCCAAACTTTAACGCGGCCTCGTTAATAAAAAGTGAATCGTCTCGTTAAACCATTTTTTAATCTGGCAGTCCATAGCCAGCAGCAAGTCTTAAAGGGCAAGGGGCAAGGGGCAAAAAAGCAAATACAAGTGTTTGCAGATTGCCTTTTGCCTTTATCTTTTGCTGCGCTCCTCCTCACCTCAAAGGGCTGCTTTTGTAACCGATACCTTCACTCATCAATTTTCCAAGATGGCATCACTTTCCCCGCTTTCGGGCGTGCTGGGCCGCCGCCGGGCCGCGCATTTGCTGCGGCGCAGCAGTTACCGTTTCACCAAAACCAAGGTGGACGAACTGGCCGGCCTCACCGCCGCGCAAGCCCTGCCCACGCTGTTACAACTGTACCCCGTGCAGGTAGAACAACCGCACTACGATGATCCGGCTACGATCGGCACCAATGAAAACATTACCTGGTGCCTTCCCTACGGCATCACGTCTACGGTGGAGGACTTCAAGCTCCGCCGCAACGTCGTGGGGTGGTGGCTGAACGAGGCCGTGCAGGATGCCGGCATCGGGCACAAGATGACCCTGTTCTTCCACCAGTATTTGGTGACCGACATTCTCTCCTACGGTACCGCCCACTTCTTCGATTACCTCGGGCTGCTGCGCTGGGGCGCGCTGGGCAATTTCAAAAAACTGGTCACCAAAATGGTGGTCGACAACTGCATGCTGCGCTACCTGAACAACACGCAGAACAGCAAAAACAGTCCCAACGAGAATTTCGCCCGGGAATTCTTCGAACTGTTCACCATCGGCAAAGGGCCGCAAATCGGTCCCGGCGACTACACCAATTACACCGAGGAGGATATTGCGCAGGCCGCCCGCGTGTTCACCGGCTTCCGGGTCCAGGGACTGCGCAACCTGTTCGATGTAGAAACCGGACTGCCGCATGGGGTACCCAAACTCAATCCCCACGACATCGGGAACAAGACTTTCAGTGCCAAATTCCAGGGTACGACCATCACCGGCGCGACGAGCGAAGCCGATATGCTGCGGGAGCTGGATGACCTGGTGACCATGGTCTTCACCCAGCCCGAAACAGCCAAAAACCTCTGCCGCCGCCTGTACCGTTTTTTCGTAAGCCGGAATATCAGCGCCGAGATCGAGAACGATATCATCGGGCCGCTGGCGACCACCCTGACGACCAACAATTTCGAAGTGAAACCGGTGCTGGAACAACTGCTGCAAAGCCAGCATTTCTTCGATGCCGACGATGCGGACAACGCCGATGAGATCATCGGCGGTATGGTCAAGTCGCCGCTCGAACTGGTGCTGCAGTCCATCACCTTTTTCAATCTGCCCATCCCCGACCCAATCACCGCTACGGTCGATCACTACAGTATTTTTTACGGCGCCGCCATGCAGGACCGCATGCTTGGGCTGGCCAATATGCACCTGTTCTTTCCAGATACGGTGGCCGGCTATCCGGGGTTTTACCAGGATCCGGACTACCACCACCAGTGGTTCAGTGCGAGCACGATCATCGCGCGGTACAAATTGCCGGCTATTTTGCTGAGTGGAAAGTATACGATCGGCGGACAGACCGACCGGCCCATCAAATCAAAACTGAACATTGCACCCTGGATAAAAGACAGCGGCAACATCAGCGACCCCGCCGACCCCTACGTGCTGGTCAACGACCTGCTCGACTATCTGCTGCCGGAAAAAACCGAAAGTGAACGCTTCGATTATTTCTTCCTCACCGTGTTTCTGGACAATCTGCCGCCTGCCGACTGGACCTACGACTGGCAGGACTATCTGACCACCGGCGATGATGCGAACGTGAAAATCCCCCTGGAGAGGCTCGTCAACGCCATTATGTACTCGCCGGAATACCAGACGTTCTAAATTGGTTGATTGGTTATTGGTTATTAGTTAACGGTTGGTTGTCCAGAGTGACGGGTTAAGCGTTTTCAAACGTTCGCCACATATTTTTACATGGACATCTAACCGCAGTATTTAGCTTTTATCCAGTACCCAATAACAAATAACTAATACACCAATAACTTTTTCTAAATATGAAAAGAAGAAATTTTCTCAAAATATTTCCGTCGCTGGGTGTTACGCCGTTCGTAGTGAACGGCCTCCCGATGCGACCTTTTGCCAACAGCAAGCTGGCTAAAATCATGTCCACCTGTGACGGCGTGGAAGACCGCGTGCTCGTCCTTATCCAACTGCATGGGGGCAACGATGGGTTGAACGCCATCATCCCGGTAGAGCAGTACGACCTGTACGCCAACCTGCGGCCCAGCATCCGCATTCCGAACAGCGGCGCCAATAAGTTTCTCGATCTTGATAACACCCTGGTCAGCCCGGATCGCGTGGGTCTGCACCCCGCCATGCTCGCCATGAAGCAAATGTACGACGACGGCCGGGCCAGTATCGTGCAGGCAGCCGGCTATACGGACATGAATCAGTCGCACTTCAAAGGCACCGACCTGTGGCTCACCGGCGGTGACGGCACGGCGGCCAACAACACCATACCCTCCGGCTGGATGGGCCGTTCGCTGCAGGCCATGTACCCCGATGTGCTGGGCAACCCAACCGCCAATAATCCCGATCCGCTGGGGATTCAGCTGGGTGATGCCAACCCGTCGCTGGGCTTTCACACCGAGACGGAACACCAGAACGTCATCAACCTCAGCGGGCAGGATGCCGCCGGCTTTTATTCGCTCATCCAGACCATTGGCGGCATGCCCGTCACCAACATCCCCGACTCCGACCACGGCGACGAGATCGAGTTCATTATGGGGGTGGAACTAAGCACTAATTTGTACGCGCAACGGATCAGTTCCACCTTCAATGCCGGTAGTAACTCCAGCGTGACTTATCCCACGACCAGCCTCAGCAGCCAGCTGAAAACCGTGGCCCGGCTGATCAAAGGGGGCTGCAAAACCAAAATTTACCTCTGTAACGTCGGCGGTTACGATACCCACGGCGATCAGATCGTGGAAGGCGTGACCACCACCGGCGCCCACGCCAACCTGCTGCAACAGCTCACCGAAGGCACCAAGATTTTCTTCGACGACCTCAAAAATCTGGGGCTGGATGAGCAGGTGGTGGCCTGCACGTTCTCCGAGTTTGGCCGTTGCGCCGAGGAGAACGGGTCCTTCGGCACCGACCACGGGACGCTGGCGCCGATGTTTTTGTTTGGAAAAAATATCAAAGCGGGTGTCGCCGGCACCAACGTGAACCTGGCCAACCTGGCCAACGACAGTCAGCTGCAAGGGGTACAGAACGACTACCGGCAGGTGTTCGCCACGCTGCTGCAAGACTGGCTGGGCGCTAACAGTTTCGTGCTGGAACAGGCCATGTTCGACGGCTTCACCAAGCTGCCGGTGGTGGATACGGCGGCCGTGGCCGGTCCCGAATGCTACATTGGCAGTACGACTTCGGTCTGGGACCAATACCAGGGGAGACGCGCGCTGACCGTGTTCCCGAACCCGGCGCGCATCAGCGCCGAGGTAGGCTACGAAAGCAAGACCGCGTTTGAAGCGCGGCTCACGCTGCATAGCCTGGGCGGGTCGGTCATCTCCTCCGTCTCCGCGCGGGTGGTGGCCGGATCCAATGCCTTCCAGCTGGATGTCGCAACATTGCCACCCGGCAACTACTTCGTCCGTCTGGAAAATAAGCACTCCGGCGCCGCCGAAGTGATCAAACTCAGCGTGGTACGCTAAAAGTACGACGGACCTCCAGGTCCGTCGCGCGTGCGGTAGCCGGACCCGGAGGTCCGGCCTGCAACGTCGGTCAGCTTCTTGCTGGCCGACGTTTTTTATGTACGACGAATTTCCTAGCCCGTCGCGCGCGGTGGCCGGACTTGGAAGTCCGGCCTACTGCATTA
>JBKJKS010000488.1:0-3636 GCA_046597295.1 Saprospiraceae bacterium | reverse complement strand
ATTTCAACAGGGCGAATTTGACGGTGGGCGGTTTTAATGATGCATGATGGATGATGAATGATGAACCTAAAACAGTAGCAATGAGTAAGAGACTGAGGGTTATATAGCGCATTTTGTGTTTTTTAAATTTTTAAAACTTCGAGTCGTCCACGCTGTCCAGAAAGCCGCGAATTTCGCCGACCACGCTTTCGACACAGCCATTCTCAAATGGCGAACGCAGGTTAGCCAGTTCCACCAGACCCAGGAAGGAACGGCTGCCTCCGGCCTGGCAGAGGCGTACGTAGTCCTGCCAGGCCTCCGGGTGATTCCGGCGATCTTTCATCCAGAACTGGAAGGCACAAATTTGCGCCAGCGTGTAGTCGATGTAGTAAAAGGGAGAATTAAAAATATGGCTCTGGCGCTGCCACGAACGCCCCGCTTCGAGGTGGGGATGGCCGTCCCGGTGGCGATGCGGCAAATAGGTTTTTTCCAGTTCCAGCCAGGCCTGGTTGCGCTCGGCCGGCGTCATATCGGGATTTTCGTAAATAATGTGCTGGAACTCATCCACTGCTACGCCATAGGGCAGGAACTGGATGGAGTTGCCGAGGTGCATGAAGTGGTACTTGTCGGTATCGGGGCCAAAAAACAGGTGCATCCAGGGCCAGGTGAAAAATTCCATGCTCATCGAATGGATCTCTGCGGCATCGCTGGTCGGCCAGTGGTACTCTTCGAACGGGAACTGACCGCTGGACCAGACCTGGAAAGCGTGGCCCGCTTCATGGGTCAGCACGTCGATATCGCCGCTCGTACCGTTGAAGTTGGAAAAAATAAAGGGTGCCTCGAACTTGCTCATGTAGGTGCAGTAGCCACCGGTCGCCTTCCCGTCGCGGTTCACCAGATCCATGAGTTGGGAGGACTGCATAAAGCTGAAAAACCGGTCGGTATCCGGGCTGAGCTCCTGGTACATGCGGGCAGCGTGGGCAACGATTTCTTCGGGCGTGCCCATCGGACGGGGATTGCCGGTCGGGAATTTATAGTCTTCGTCGTAGAATTTCAGTTGGTCCAAACCCAATCGGGCGCGCTGGCGCTCGTACAGCCCCGATGCGATCGGCACGATGGTCTCCCGTACCTGGCGGCGGAAATTGGCGACCATTTCCGGGGTATAGTCCGAACGACGCATCCGGGCATAGCCGACCTCCACGAAATTGCGATAACCGAGCTCGCGGGCAATGCGGTGCCGCACCTGCACCATCCGGTCGAAAATGTCTTCCATCGCCGGCGAGTGATCCGCATAATATTGCCATTTGGCCCCGGCAGCCCGGCGACGGGTGTCGCGGTCATCGGCCAGTTCGAGCGGCGTAATGCTGCTCAAATTATAGGTGCCGCCGTCAAATTCGATTTTGGCCTGCGCTTTCAGTTTGGTATACTCGGTGCTGAGGGCATTCTCCTGCTGCAGATCCGCGAGAATGGAAGGCTGGAAAGTTTTCAAATTCATTTCCGCCAGCACAAAGAGTTGATGGCCAAAATTTTGTTCCAGCACCTCGCGGAAGGGCGATTGCAGCAGCGCGCGGGAAAAACGATTGGCCAGGGCTTCGTAGGCCGGCAGATTTTCGTCGAAATACTGGTTTTCCGCTTCGTAAAAAGCATCGGCCGTATTGGAGGTGTGGCGCACGTAGCACAGGTTGTACATGGTGCCAAATTCTTCGCGCACGGTATTCAGTTGCGTCAGGCTAAAGGCCTGATCCGCCGGGGTGGGGGCTTGTTCGAAAGCCTGGAGATGTTTTTCAAAATCGGCCGTCACGGTGTTCATATCCGGCCGGGCGTAGGGGAATTGGTCAAACGTCATGAGCATACGCTTTAGAAAATAGGGGAACAGGCAAAAATACGGCTAATTCCGTTGCCGGGCGTTAAACGAAAAAGCGGTCGTCCCGCTACAGGCCGGAGGCAAAAATTTCTGGAAAATGCCGCCGATTAGACCAATTGCCGAAAATAAGCGGTTTCCTGCGCAAAGTCCAAACCCGGGTACTCGGCAGCCAATGCCGTAATGGCGGCCAGTTGGACATTGGCAAACGCATGGTGTTGCGCGGAATACGGATGAAAAGGCCGGTGGTGAACCGCCGTCCGGATCTGCTCGATCTGCCGGACCAGCCGCTGGGTGTCCGGTGTAAAAAAAGTGGCGGCGAAATGCTGCCAGATATAATCGATGGCGACCGCATTGGGGTGGACCATATCGGCAGCGAAAAAACGGTAGTCGCGCAGGTCGTCCAGCAGCAGTTCATAAGCGGGAAAGTAGTGGACGAAGGGCAAACGAGCACCCAGTTCCGCGCAGGCCAGCACCAGCGTCGCCTTGCTGCGCTGGTTCTCCACGGGTCCGGCGCGCAGGTGGCGCACCGGGCTGACGGTGAGGACAACTTGCAGATCAGGTTGTTCCATTTTTATTTTTTGCAAAACAGGGCGCCAATCATCCACGATTTCGTCTACGCCCAGCCGGCGGGTATGAAACAGCGCGGCCGGCATTTTATGGTTGTTCGCCACGACCTGTTCCGTCGTGCGGAGCAGAAAAACATCGGCCGTGCCCAGCGTCAGGAGCAGGCGGTTGGATTGCCGGAGGGCTTGCGCGGCGTCCGCGTAAGCGGCATTCAGCCCATCGAGCGTCGCCTGGCGATCCGGCTGCGAAAACCGGCCGTGGTGCTCCCAGCTGTGCCATAAGCCCTGGTTTTCGAAAAGTTCCGGGGCGGCAAAATACCGGTTGCCCGCCCAGAGCCGCTCCAGACTTCTGGCTATAGAGAACGGGTTGTAGACGATGCCGAAAGGATTGACCATCGTTGGAATCTTGCCCGCCTCCAGTCGTACTCCCAGGTGCTCGGTAAAGCAGGAGCCGACCAGCAGCACCCGGTCGGGATGGCCGATGGAAAAGTCCGCCGGCTGTGCCGGAAAATCCGTCCGAAAGCTGGTCATAATGCTGGTTCCTTATTTCCTGGCAAACTTGCTACTTTTACCGCTTATTTCCGACTCCCGATTCCGATCTCTGTCTACATGAATTTCCTGCAACGTCTTTTTGGCGACACGGCCAAACCGGTCGCCGCACCCGACATCCCGTTTGGCCGCTACTCCGATGCCTACAAATCGGAGGAGCAACAGGCGTTTTTTGACCGCTCCATCGAACAGTTCGAGCAGGGGGAGCCGCTCGTGGCCTACCGTACCTTTTTTGAATATCTGAAAAATACGCCGGGCGACAACATCAGCTGGCGCGAGGACGACGGCGGGCTGCACTTCGAGTTCTGGCAGGGTTCGCAGCGTATTTTCGGACTGGCCAATGCCGAAAAGGTGCGGGTGGAAAGCAAACTGGTGCAGGCCGACGACCTCAACGTGGGCTTTCTGCGTCGCCTGATGGAATATAACTTCAACCTCAAGTTTAGTCGTTTCGCCCTGGGTCCCGACAATAGCCTGGCCATTCGTTTCGATACCTACACCTCCGACGGCTCGCCGCTCAAGCTGCTGCATGCCCTGCGCGAACTGGCCATCCACGCCGATAAACAGGACGATCTGCTGCTCGACGAATTCCGGAACCTGCGGCCGGTGGAGACCGCCGGCTTCGGCGACCTGCCCCTGGCCGAGAAGGAGCGGAAGCACCAGTACATCCGCCGCGACATCGAG
>JBKJKS010000424.1:0-2565 GCA_046597295.1 Saprospiraceae bacterium | reverse complement strand
TCCCGGTTCTGGGACGCCCAAAAAGAACAGGCCCGGCCCTTGTCCGCTGCCGCCAAAGCGGCCCTGGCCCATCATTTCGACAATCCCTTCGAGCCTTCCATCGACGAACAGTTCCGGCTCCTGGAAGCGCTGCACGCGCTCTATTGCCAGGAAGATCAGGGCCTGTATTTTCCCTTGCCGGAGTTGGCGGGCTTCGCCGACCGGCTGGAGGCCGGCAGCGTCCTGCGCCAGATCTGCCGGGCCTTGCAGGGCCTCAACGAAAAATTAGACAAGGCGCAATACGACCTGCTCGATTGTTTTGAAGCCGAAAACCAATTGGCGGCCTTCTTAGGGCAGTTCCGCTTTCTGGTCAATTATCGCATGGCCTCCATCAAGCGCATCGGCTACCGCCAGATCCGCGAAGACGCCCCGCACTTTCTGCACCACTATACCGCCCTCGGGATCGACAGCAAGGCCAATGTCGATGCGGAAAAAGTCAATTACACCCTGGAGCCGGCCCATACCGACGCCGTGCTGCTGTACCGGGGCGACCACTACCGCGAGAGCGTCAACCTCTCCCCTTTTGTCATCGACTATAACGCCCTCACCTTCGAGCATGGGGCCAAGATCTGTTTCTACCGGTCATCCGACCTTGCCGACGGCAGCCTCGAATACCTGTTCCTGGAAGACAACAGCATCCTCAATATCGGGACGACCGGAACCCTGACGGCCGATACCGACTACAACGAACTGATGATGAACAACGAGAAATGGAAGAACCTGAACTTAGACAACGTCGTGCGCGATTTCCGGAAAGCCCGCCGGACGCTGCTGGGCGAGGACGCGCTAAACCTGGACGATATCTAACCCGCTGTAACCATGCAAAAACGATATCCGTTCAAATTTCTGGACGCCTACACCCGCGACGACAGCGACATTTTCTTCGGGCGGGAGGAGGAAATAGACGCCCTTTACGCAATGGCCTTCCAGACCGACCTGCTGCTCGTCTTCGGCGCCTCGGGCACCGGCAAAACCAGCCTCATCCAATGCGGGCTGGCCAGCCGCTTCCAAAGCCACGACTGGCTGGCGCTTAACATCCGCCGGGGCAGCAACCTCAATGTTTCGTTCGAAAAAGCCCTGCAGGAAGCGGGTGGGCATAGTGACGGGGTGACTTCAAGTCACCCCGTCACTTCCACCGTCACTTCCGCCGCCGAGCTCGACTGGCTTGACGAGGACTGGACGGCCGACCAGCCCACTACCGCCGTTTCCCCCAGCCTCTCGCCGCTCAGCCGCCGCCTCAAAGCCATTTACCTCCGCCACTTCAAGCCCCTCTACCTCATCTTCGACCAGTTCGAGGAACTATACATCCTGGGCTCTAAGGCCGAACAGGACGAATTCATCCAAACCGTGCAGGAAATCCTGCGCGTGGAGCAGCCGGTCAAGGTCATCCTCTCCATCCGGGAGGAATACCTCGGCCACCTGTACGAATTCGAGCGGGCAGTGCCCCAACTGCTCCGCAAAAAACTGCGGGTGGAACCCATGCACCTCGACAAGGTAAAAACCGTCATCACCCGGGTGGCTGCGCTGCCGCAGGGTCTCATCCGCCTGCAACACGGCGAAGAAGCGGCCATTGCCACGGGTATCTTCGACAAGATCAAAGGCAAGGAAAAAACCCTGGCCATCGAACTGCCCTACTTGCAGGTATTCCTCGACAAACTCTACCTGCACATCACCGGCGACGAAAGCCGGCAGGCCGAGGCCCTGTTCACGGTAGACGCCCTGAATGGAATGGGCGACATCGGCGACGTGCTGCGCGACTTCCTGGACGAGCAGGTGCTGCAAGCCGCGCAGCAGCTCCAGCAAAAACCCGAAACCATCTGGCAGATCCTTTCGCCCTTCGTCACCCTCGAAGGCACCAAGGAACCCCTGTCGGAAGCGGAACTCGGCCGGCGCCTGCCCGATCTCGGTCCCAGCCTCATCGCCGCCGCCCTGAAAGCCTTCTCGAAGAGCCGGATCCTGCGCTACACCGAACAGGAGCAGCGCTACGAACTAGTCCACGATTGCCTGGCCTGGCAGGTACAGGCCAAGCGCAGCGACGAAGAAATAGCCCTCCTGGAAGTACAGCGGCTGATCAAAAGCCAGGTCGCCCTGACCGCCGAAACCAGGGAGTTTTTTACCGAAAAACAACTGCTGTTTATTGAGCCTTATCTGCCTAAGCTGAGCTTACACGAAGCGGAAACTAAGCATTTGAAAGAAAGCAAACGGGAGATAAAGCGGCAAAAGAGCAGAAAACTGCGGCGGCGGCAGATCACCGTTACCATTATGGCAGCGATATTTGTAATCATGGCGGGGCTGACTTGGTGGGCGGTCCGGAATCAACAGCAAACCCAGGGCGCCCTGGAAACCATCGAACTGAACCAGAAAATAAAAGTAGCCGGAGAGCTGAAAAACTTTGCCGACAGCTACCGCGATCTCGGCAAAATGGAGGATGCCCGGGAAACCTACCGACCGGCCCTCGATAGCCTGGGCGGACATCGGGAGCTGCCCCTCTACCGGGAAATCCTGGACAAAATCAAGCAATTAAAA
>JBKJKS010000316.1:0-2662 GCA_046597295.1 Saprospiraceae bacterium | reverse complement strand
GCCGGCCATCAGGATGCGCTTGATGGATTTTTCCACTTCCGCGCCGCCTTCCAGTTTGATGGCGTGGGCGCCCGACTCCTTCATCACCCGGATGGCGCTCGACAGCGCGATCTCCGGATTGGACTGGTAGCTGCCGAAAGGCAGGTCCACCACCACCATGGCCCGGTGCACCGCGCGCACCACCGACTGGGCATGGTAGATCATTTGATCGAGGGTAATGGGCAAGGTGGTCTCGTGGCCGGCCATCACGTTGGAGGCCGAATCGCCCACCAGCAGGATGTCGATACCGGCTTCGTCGAGGATGCGGGCCATCGAAAAGTCGTAGGCGGTGAGCATGGCGATCTTTTCGCCGCGTTTTTTCATGGCCTGGATGACGTGGGTCGTCACCCGTTTGATTTCGCCGGTAGATGCAGACATGGGGAGCAGGTTGAGGGGCGAAAGGTAGAAAGGCTGGCGCATTGGCCAAGCAACTTTTCGGGTCAGCCCAAAATTAAGAAGCCGCACCTCGTTTGGTGCGGCCCTGTAACAACAAATTATAATCCCATGAACATTTTACAGTACGGGCCCCGGAACCAGGCAGCGCAACAAATACAGGCGTAGCGCGTCCCTCCATCGAAGGAAGGACGCACCCACTTACCTGAATTTGTATAATCCCATGAACATATCTCATTTGGCGGCCATTCATTAACGACCACCGTTCATGCTACAAAAGTGCAAGCCGGTTGACGAGTATGCAATAACATTTTTTTTATCTTGTGAAAAGTGAACGGTAATTAATATTGATGAATAATGATTTAAATATTTGATAATCAACACGTGGTAACCTGTTTTTACACCGTAGATTGTGAAATATATATCTTTGAAAATGCTTTGTTTCCTCTTTGAAATTTCCTTAAATTTTGTCGGACCCAACGACCGGGAGGGCCACAGAAAAACGCCGGGCCACCTTTGACAAAAGGTGGCCCGGCGTTGCCGGAGCCGGCGATCGGCATGGCAGGCTTCCTTGGCCCTGGGTTAGTAGCGAAAATTCAGATCGACGGTCAGGATATTATCATTCATGGCATCGACGGTTTTGGTCTCAATCCGGATATTTTTCAGCGTCGTGGTGTTCTTGCCGGTAAAAATGCCGAAGCCTTCGGAAATATTGGTGTAGGTCGGGATTGTTTCCGCGCTGGTGATACCGCTGGCCACACTGATCGTGGACAGATACTGCTGTATTTCTTTACCCCCCCCGACCAGGGTCAGGTCGGACAGTTCGAAGTATCGGAAAATCTCGTTATTGGTCACCGGCGGAATGCTATCGGCCAGAAAGCGGAAAAAGGCCTCGCTCACCAGCTCCACTTTGCCGGCTACCTGTCCGTTGTTCATGACCACCCCGCTGTTCGGCTGATTTTTAAAGGCTTCCCAGACCAGGGTCCGACGGGCCAGCACGGTTCCATTGGGCGCTTCGTCCCGGTAGCGGATCAGGAAGGTGCCGTTGAAATACGCAGCGTTCACGTCGGAGCGCCAGGCAATGGTCGTGGTTTGGCCATTCAGAAAATTGAGCAACGGGGGGGTCTGCTGCTGATTCGGCATTGTAAAAAAGAAGTCGCCGGGAATGATCGTTTCCGCCGTGATGTCGGGTTTGCCATCGGCCCGCTGGATGACCAGGCGATACTTTTCGCCGACCGCCAGAGCCTGTCCGACCGGTGTTTTCACTTTGTACAGCCAGTTGGGTTGGGTCGCAAAGATGCCGCTGCGGCGGGGAAAGCCTTCCAGATTGCCATCCACGCGGGTCAGTTGTACCCGGCTGTTGTTGCTGGTGCGTTCCAGAAATACGGTAATAGCGTCCGCCGGGTAGTAGAGCGAATCGGCGATCTGGGCGATCTCATATGCGCCGGTTTGCGGATCGAGAAAGGCTTTTTCAATCCGCACGTATTGAGCAGTGTCTTTGGCGGAAAGAATGGCATACACGACCGGTATTTCTTTCCAGGGAGCAGCTACATCGAAGTCGTTGGAGCAGCCGGCCAGCAGCGCCACAACGGGCAGGAGGATCAGTAGTTTTTTCATGTTTGTATGACGTCGGCACCCCAGGTGCCGGTTGGGTGGCAAAAGTAGGGAATTTTGGCGCGCTCCTCAAAAAAGCCTGACCAAACGTCTCCGGTGAGCAAGGCTGGATTTTTCAGGCTTCGATCAATTGGCTTATTCCGCTGGCGGAATAATTTTTTCCATCATAAGCACTATTTAGTGCAAATTCGGCAAATATTTTCCATTAAAAATAAAAAACCCCCTTGGTATATGTTTGAAGCAATCCTCGGCCACCCCCCGACCCCTAAAGGGGAGTAAATTTCGTTGAATTCAAATTTTGTAAAATTTATTGCCGCTTACTCAAATTTTTACAAAATTTACTTCCCGTTAGGGATAAGGGGGTGACCGAGCGAGAACCAGGATTTTGACTTATAAGAGACCGTCGTGCTTTGTGCGTAACATCGGCGATAAGAAGTACGGGTACCAACGCAGCATCACCCACCTCTCACCCGTTTCTATATCGTGCTGGCGCTGGATAGATACCTTGCAGCCGTGGCCAACCCAAAAAACGGTTTCCGAAATGCGCGAAGCCCCGCCAGACCAGTTCCAACGGAACGGTCTGGCGGGGCTTCGCGCATTTCGGAAACCGTTTTTT
>JBKJKS010000309.1:0-6486 GCA_046597295.1 Saprospiraceae bacterium | reverse complement strand
CCTTAGCGGGCGGCTTGGCCAATTCTGTCATGTAGGAGACTGCCGGCGTGAAATATTTGCAAATGGTGGATAAAGCCTGCTGCTTTGCGTGACAGCAATACATTTGTTCCCGGCAGGGATGCAGGACAGCGCAACTGCTTTTCAATTATACCCTTTATGGAGATCCGGTGGTCGGTTGTGGTTATATTCCAAATGGTAGGTTCCGGGCTTTTGGCCCAGGCCTTGCCGGCACCCACTGTGGAAAGGAGCCGGGCAACCGCTCCGGGCATTGTTCTGCCGCCTATGCCGGCCAGGGCTGGCACATTTTTTTACGGGAAATCCGGTAAGCCTTTTTCCAGCTTATACTTGTTGACAAATAGTATCCTGTTCCCGCCATACTTGTCATCTGCCCGGCAGGGAACCCGGTTTCCAGTGTGGAACGCTGCATCCATGCCGTTTTTTTGCCGTATCGAACACCATTGGGGCAAGCGTTTACCATTTGCTTTTAAATTCCGGTTAGGATCGGTGGAGTACGTAGATGGGCTGGAAGGGAAGAACAATTGGTCCGGCCAATAATCAAAACTCGTTTTTATAATCCCATTCCTGCATATCAAAACCTGATTTCGCCGCCTTGTCACCGTCGATGCGTGACAGATTACACCAAAACTTTATTTGTTTCATCAAATTTACACACAATGAAAAGAATCATGTACCTCGCCTGGGGTATGCTGATAACAGCATCCCTACATGCCCAAACCAACCCTTCCTGCAACACCCAATCGTTCTTCCGGACCTTTGGCGAAGACAGCAAAGTCGAAGCCGGCCTGACGCTTTGCGCTGCCGGCGACGGTAACCTCTACGCCAGTGGCGTGAAGAATAACAAAACCATGCTCCTGAAACTCACACCGGATGGAGATATACTGTGGTCACGATCGTTCACCCTCGATTCCGTCATTCCTTGCATCATTAATGAGATGGTGGTGGACGGAGCGGGCATGCTGGTAGCGGCCGGTATACAAGCGGACTCCCAGCAAATCAACTCGACCAGCCTGGTCTTCCGGTACGACCCGGTAGCCAATACCATGCTGTGGGTCAAACGCTTCGAAGAGGACACGGTATACGCCAATGGAATTATTGAAAAAAGTCCGGGTGGTAACTATATTTTTTATCAAAACACGATCTCCATCGGGACCTTGAGCGCCCGGGCCGAGGTGCAGGAACTCGACCGGCTGACGGGAAACGTGGTGCCCACTTTCACCCGCAGTTTTTCTTTGAACAATGCGGCGGAAATCACCCGGATAGTGTCTTATGGAGGCGCCTTGTACGGTTTGGGAACCGCCCAAACGCTGCCCATCCCAATCCCGAGTTTCCGTCCGCTGCTCACGCGTCTCAGCAGTTCAGACGGCCAGCCGGTCTGGGCCAACCTCACCTACATCAGCACCACGCCCACGGATTTGCTCGGCCTGGATCTGCTGATCGACAACGATACGATCCTGTCGCTGACCGGCGGCGCGTTTTTGGGGTTGGGCATACCCGGACCGGTCCATTTGTATTTACAGAAAAATACGTTGAACGGTGATTTGCTGTGGATGAAAAAGTATGAAATACCCGGATTTAACAACGAGGCTGGCTCTGAAATCGTCAAACTGGACGATGGATATGCCATCTACGGTGCCGGGGAACTGGACTCGGTCCTCTCGCAGATGGTGCTGAAACTGGACCATGATGGGAACGTTATCAGCGCGAAGAAACTGGGCAACACCGACCAGTCCGGGCTTTTTCCATTTCTGAAAGGCGAGGCTATCGCTTTGGACAACCATCTGTATTTTACCGGTGCAGTCAGCGCGGGCGATTTTATCGACTGGTCCATATACAAGGCTGATTCAGCGTTGACCCTGATCGATTCCTGCGCCTTTTTGCAGAACCTGGATTCGGTTACCTCAGAAATAAGCCCCAATCCGCAAAGGATTTCCACCACCCTGCAAAGCACGTCGGGCGTTTCGACGTCCACGGATACTACTTTGACGGTTATCAGTACGGATCTACCCAATCAGTTGCGCTGTTCGTCCTGCCAGGACAGCTGTAACGTCACGCTGGACCTGGGACCGGACCGGATTTTCTGCAACGACACGACCATCACCCTCAGTGCCGGGCCCGGTTTCGTCTCTTACCTGTGGTCCGATAGCAGCACAACCTCCAGCATCACCGTAGTGCTCGACACCATGAGCGTGTCGGTATCCGTGACGGTGGTGGACTCCTGTGGTAACACGCAGCGCGACACCATTAACTTCACCGTACTCAGCGACGTCATTGCCATTGCCGATCAGACGCTGTGCCTCGGCGATTCAATCACGCTGACCTTTCCACAATTAGCGGGCTTCGAATTTGTGTCCGATACTACGCTGGCCTTCGATTCGCTGGGCACGATCGTGCTTTCCCCGGATACGACTACCGCGTACACCTTATTTGTATCCACGGTGGATGGCTGCGCCAAACTGGATACTTTCGTGATCAGCGTATCTACCCAGGTGGAAACCACAGACACGCTGATGGCTTGTGTGGGTGACTTTATCCTGCTGGACAGCAACACCTACACCCAGAACACGATCATTATTGATACGCTGCAGAACGCCGCCGGTTGCGATACGGTGCGCACCCGCCAGTTGATATTCAATGCGCTGCCCATTTTATCGGATACGATCATCCTGTGTGCCGGCGACTCGATCGTGATCGGAGGGGTTACCTACGCGCAGTCGGCAACGATTGTGCAGGATACGCTGGCTTCGACCGGTATGGGTTGCGACACTTTGGTGGAAACCGTTTTAGTCTTCAATCCAATTGACAGCTCCACGACTACGCTGCAACTCTGTCAGGGTGAAACAATTACGATTGGCGGTATGGTGTACACCCAATCAGGTACCGTGGTCGATACGATCACGACCACGCCGGGCGGTTGCGATTCCATCGTCACCTACATCTTGCAGTTCGTACCGCGTCCGACTTTGACCGATACGATCCTGTTCTCACCCGGTGACACCGTATTTGTGAACGGCGTGCCCTATACGGTTCCGACTACGGTAGTGGATACCTTACCTTCCACCACAATGGGTTGTGACACCATTGCCACGTATGTGTTGCAATATCTGTTGCCCTTTACCATCACCTGCCAACCGGACATTACCGTCACGGCGCCATTTGGTGACGTCACCACGATTGTAGACTATGATCTGCCGATCGTGACCAGCGGTGGCGGCTGTCCGGGTGGCGCTCCCACGTTCACCTTGCTGAGCGGGTTACCGGTCGGCGGTTCCTTCCCCATCGGGGTTACCGAAGTTTGCCTGCTGGCTACCGACAGTTGCGGCAACATGGATACCTGCTGCTTTAATGTGACGGTCATCGGCGACCAGAAACCCTGCGACGTAAAAACCAACGGTTGCTTCCGTTGGGAACTGCAGCCCATTAAGCTCGATTCGCTTGGTCAGCGCCGTTACCAGATCAAAATAGTCAACAACTGCGCGCAGAACATTAACTATGTGCTCTTCCAGCTGCCCAATGGCGTCGTCGCCGTATCTCCGGCGGACGGATCCACTTATACTGATCCTACCAGCGGCCGGAAATATATTGTCAGAAATCCCAACTTCTCGCCCTTCTATTCCATTCGTTTCAAGGCGGATGTTGGTACGGTGTTGAATAATGGCGTCTTTGATGTCCTGGAGTTCACGTTGCCGCAACAGGCGCAGCCGCAGTATATCCACACCCTGGTCAAATTTGCGGATGGTACTACGCTGGAAGCGTTCCTGAATACCTTCAATTGCCCGATCCTGCCTTTCCCGAACTTTGCGCAGAATCCATTGGAAGAGCGTGGCTCGCTGACCGGACAGGATCTGGACTTGTACCCCAATCCGACGAATGGCACCCTGGTGTTCGACCTGGCAGCCTGGGAAAACCAAGCGGTACAGGTAGAAGTGCTGAACGCACAGGGACGGTTGGTACAGACGACCAAGGTGACCGCAGTTGCCGGTTTGCAAACGCTGAACCTGGACGGTGGTTTGCCGAATGGCCTGTATCACCTGGTGATTCGTCCGAATGAAGGGGTGCCGGTGGCCGAACCTTTCATTCTGGAGCGCAACTAGATTTGCAGGCGTAATTAAAAATTAAAGTGTAAGGGGTATGTTCCGGTTAGGGAGCATGCCCCTTTTTCTGTGCCTGCATATAAACAGCGATGAATCTAAATGGTCTGAAGTGAGCCTATATGATCTGATTTGATAAATATGGCCCCTATAATTTTGTACTGTTAATATTTGGCGCACACAGTTACCAAAATCATGAATCTGTATGGAGCATGTTGATCGGTTAAAAGCAACGCCCAGTCATCCGGTTACCTTCAACACCAACGGATGGACGGTTTTTTCGCTCATTTGTGTTACCTTATTCGTCATGGTCTATATCCAGCAAAAAATAATCCTGACGGATCAAGTGTATTTTAACACCTGGAGCCAGCAATTAGCGTATGACCGGGTGGAAGCGTTACTGAAGATAAAAAATAAATGGCTATGGGTAGGTTATATTATGGTCCCGCTCATCGTACTACTGCAAGTGTTCTTTGTCACGGCATGTCTGACCACGGGGGCGTTGCTCGGAAATATCCAGGGCAGTTTCAGATTCTTTTTTGGAATTGTATTGAGATGTTACCCGGTGCTGATGCTGCAGGGTATTGCTATGCTGATTACTGCACTGTTGTTCAAAGAGATTGATACCGTAGCTGACTTCCAGCAGGCAGACTATTTTTCCGCAGCCGCCCTGATCAAAAATCATGATTTGACTGCCTGGTATATTTATCCATTAAAAGTACTCAGTATAGTGGAGGTCCTTTTCTGGCTCCTGCTTTCCTGGAACCTGAGTCAGCACATCGGCCGGTCATGGATGGCGAATTTTAAATTCGTGGCCGGATCCTATGGCGTGGGATTACTCTTATGGGTTTTATTTATTATGTTTATGCAATTAAATTTAGCGTAGTATGCAAGTAAAAACATGGCTAACGCTCGCTTTAGGGCTGGCAGTACTGCTCAGCGGAGGCTTTTTATCTTACAGCATCTACTCGAAACTACAGCGCAAACATGCGCTACAGGAATTTTTACACCGGTTGCCCGCTTTCCAATTCACCGCACTGGATAGTACGCAGATCGGGACCGATTATATCCCGACCGGTCAAACGGCGGTGTTATTATTTTTTAGTCCGGATTGCGAATATTGCCAGGCGCAGGCCAAAGCCATTGGCGAGCAGTTAAGCATCTTTAAAAATGTTCAATTTTTGTGGATATCTGACGATCAGGTGGGTGTCGTGCGTGCTTTTGCCGAACGCTATGGATTAAACCGAAAAATCAACAGCACGGTAGTCACTGCTCCCTATGGACAAATTAAAAACGTATTTGGTGTTCGCCAACTGCCGTCTACCTTGATTTATGATGAGCAGCACCGCTTTGTTCGTCAATTTTCGGGGGAAACAAAATGGGAAGCGATTTTTGCGGCGCTCCACGACCGGGCACCGGTCAGATAGTCAACGGGTGAGTGCAGGGGAATAAACGAATGAATTAAGTTACCGCTTATGCTTCCATATCATAAAATTCGAAAATCTATAGTACGCCAGCAGGATAAGGCTGATTGCGGCGTAGCGTGTCTGCAGTCGGTAGTGCGTTACTATGACCTGCATATTCATTTGGAACAACTAAGGGACTGGAGCGGCACGCAGCGCAGCGGCACGACGATGCTGGGTATTATACAGGCTGCTGAAAAAGCCGGGCTGGAGGCGGAAGGCTATGCGGCTGATCTGAAAAGTTTGCGGGATTGCCAGGATATCTGCATTTTACACGTATTGATAGACCAGCAATTATCCCACTATCTGGTGTATTGGGGCTATGATGAAAAAATACAAAAATACATTATCGGTAACCCGGCCACCGGTTCCGTAGATGCATATAATGCCCGGGAGCTGGATAGCATCTGGGAGTCTAAATTTCTGATCATCATAAAGCCCGGTATACTACAACCGAAGGCCCCGCCGGGCCAGGCGCCTGATATTCGGGAATGGGCCTACCGTTTTATCAAGCCGGATGTCACTTTACTGGGGATGGCGTTGATCATCGGTACCTTGGTGGCCGTATTAGGGCTTTCGACTGCCGTTTTTAGTCAGCAGTTACTGGACGACATACTACCTTCCGGCGATCGTTTCAGGCTTTTCAGTGGCATTGCGCTACTGTGTGCTTTACTCATCGCTCGTGGCGTGTTGGGATTCATTCGCCAGTTATTTCTGGTCAGGCAAGCCAAAGACTTCAGTATCAGAACGCTCGATTATTTTATTACCGCGTTACTGGCCCTGCCCAAATCCTTTTTCGATAACCGCCGTACGGGAGATATGGTGGCACGGATGAACGATACGACAAGAATTCAGGTAGCCGTCACCCAAATAGCGGCCAATGCATTAATCGATGCGCTGCTGATCTTATCGAC
>JBKJKS010000293.1:0-3161 GCA_046597295.1 Saprospiraceae bacterium | reverse complement strand
GGAAAGGCAGGACTTTCTGGCGGATATGCACTATACGAACCCCATCCGTGCGCTAATGCTGGCCAAGGCATTGCAAGTTTTACCGCCGCAGGTGCTGATACTGGGTTGCGAGGCGGTTGACCACGAGGATTTTGCCATTGGGATGAGCGCGGCTGTCCAGGCGGCTATACCAGAAGCGGTTGACCGATTGCTACAGTGGCTCAGGCAAAGGGAAAAAGCAGCGGCTGCGGTGTTTTGAACTATATTTCACCGTAGCAGGACAAGGTAACTGCCGGAATGAGGCAAGTTGCTGATTATCAACCTTCATGAACCCTCATCAACCCTTATAAACCCCGATCAACCATCACGTATTCCATTTAAATTACTCTCATCATGGCAAATAAGATCAAAACCACCCCCGAAACAACCCCGGCCGAGCAACAGAAAAGCGGAAAAATTCCCTGGTACGCCAATCTCGAAATCAAAGACCTGTTCCATCCGATCACCCTCCGCAGAGTCCGGCTATTGCAGGGGGCCGGGGTGCTGGTCCTACTAATGGCGGTAGGCTACTTAGGCTGGAAATATTTCTATGCGCCGCCCTCCGGCCAGCAGTTGGTACAGGAAATGGTGGCCGCAGCCGGCGGCATGGAAGCCTGGAACAACATTCAGGGCGGGCAATTCACCCGCACCCACCGGCGGTTCAACGAGGGTGGAGGCGAGTTGCAAAAAAGTGTGGAAACCTTCTATTTCAAAAAGACGGGCGAAGGACTGAAAATGATGGTAAAATCGGTCACGCCGGACGGCAAAGAGGTCTGGGTCGGCGAAGACAAGGACGGTTTCTGGGCTACTGAGGAGGGAGAAGCCGTGGATCCAAAGGAGACCGCCCGCGAGCAGGGCATGATGTGCGATTCAAAATGGTGCGAGCCGCTATGCGCTTCTTCGATGGCCTTCTACCGGTTTTCCATGCCCTTCAAATTGATGGACGACGGCGTGCTGCCGAGAAATGCAGGCAACGTCCGGTTGAACGGACAGGAAATGACCATGCTCGACGTGACGTACAATCCCCTCGTCGGCAGAGATCGCTGGGTGTTTTACGTGGACCCGAAGGACAAACTCATCCGCAAACTGGAATACCACCATACCACCGACAAGGGCGACACCCATCCCGAGGAAATTTACTGGTCCGACCATTCCACGGAATTTGGCCTCACTTTCAGCCATAAGTGGACGCGCTATCAGGCCAATGGGCGGGTGATGGAGGAATTCATCTATGCTGACACGGATTTCAAAACGGAGATTGCCGACAGCTTTTTCGACCGGCCGAAGGGACATGAATGGTTGAGCGCAAACTGATCGGCCGTATGAAAAATATGCCCGGAATCCTGCTCTTGCTAACCCTCGGTACACCTATCCTTTTATTGGGGAGGGAAGACGTTTATTTTGACCCGGATAGCCTTGAAACGCCGCTAAAAACGGGGCGGCCGATTAGCAAAACGACCCAAGGAAGCCGCTCCCATTTTTACAGTCTTTCGCTGGAAAAGGGCCAGTACGCGCATTTGAAAGTAGAGCAGTACGATGCGGACATGATCGCTGTTGTCACGGGTCCCTGTGTCGATTCGATGGAGTACTTCGACTCGCCGAGCGGCATGCGCGGCACGGAACATATTTATCTGGAAGCGCCGGAAGCCTGCACGTATAAAATTGAACTGCATACGGTTTCCAAGTACGCCCAGGTCGGAAAATATACCATCGAAGTAATGACGCTTCGCCCGGCGACCGCCGCAGATAAAAATTGGCTGGCGGCCTACCAAACGGTCAAAAAAGCGGACCGGCTCCGCTCGAAAAAAGAGACGCGTGCCGAGAGCATTCCCCAATACGAACGGGCCATCGAACAATGGAAAGCCCTGGGCGAAACGGAACAGCAAGCCTGGGCTATCCGGGCCATGGGTTTTGCTGTCCGCGGATTGGGAGAGGACGATAAAGCGCTCGAAATTTTCCAACGGGCCTTGCCCTTGTGGATACAGGCGGGGGACCGTCGTTCCGAGGCGTTTACCTATTTGATAGTGGCCTCCACGCACAAAAAATATAAGCGCTTTCAGCAAGCGTTGGACTGGAATTTCAAGGCCTTAGAGGTTTGGCGTAAAGAAGATGACATCTACGAAATAACGGCGACGCTATCGAACATTTCCAGCCTGTACATGATGGATGGTCAGCAAGATATCTCCCTTAAGTACTATCGAAAAACGCTGAAATCCGCTGAAAAGTCGCGCAGCGACGCGTTACGGGCGAGGATGTTTCGGGAGGCTGGCAATGCCTGGTTGACTTTTGGCGACAAGAATAAAGTCGTTGATTACTACGAGAAGTCGCTCAAATACCGCCGGAAAACCACCAATCTCCCCGAAGAAGGCAGGAGCCTCCTTTTGTTGGGCGATCAACTGCTCGATTTGGGCAGAAAAAAAGAAGCCACCCATTATTACCAACAAGCATTGGCAATTTGGAAACAACTGGGTGAAAAAAAGGAAGTGGAGGCAGTGGAAGCCAAACTTGTGAAAGCGACCATTCGCGCTTAAAGCGCAACAGTCAATTCAAAAAAACCTTCTCCGCCCACGCTTCGATAGCCCCCACGGCCTTCGAGTCTGCCGCATAATCCAGAATGGCTTGCCCGTGCAGGTCGGCTTCCGTTACCTGCTCGTCGAAGGGGATAACCAACGCTACCGGCAAACCAATGGCTTCGCAAAACTGATGAATAGCGGCCTCATCCGCTTCGGTACGCACCTTATTGGCAATGGCCGACACTTGCGCTACGCCCAATTCTTTCGCCAGTCGCTGGAAGCGCCCGGCAGCTTCCAGGGAGCGGTAATAAGGTTCCACCACCACGAACATGGCATCCACGTACTTGGGCGTGCCGCGTTTCAACAGTTCGAGCGACGCTTCCGTATCGAGGATGGTCATCTGGTCGCCCTCGGTCATGGCGGCGTGGATCACTTCCCGTACCGCCGTATGGGAGCCACACATACAGCCCGTGCCGGCATGGTCCGGCTGCCCGACCATCAGCAACGTTATGTTGTCGGGCGCTGACTGTCCGTAGGTCTTGAGGACTTCCGCCAAGGGCATTTTCAATTTGATGTACTTTCTCCCGTCGGGGTCTTCTACTCTTTCCAACAGGTTGTCCGCACTCAGCG
>JBKJKS010000057.1:0-5094 GCA_046597295.1 Saprospiraceae bacterium | reverse complement strand
GGTGCTGATGGGTCACCTGCGCTACGGCACCCACGGCGACAACAGCATCGAGCGGGTACATCCCTTCCACCGGCAGAACAACTGGATCACCCGCAACCTGCTGATGGCCGGCAACTTCAACATGACCAACGTGGATGAGCTGTTCCAGGAGCTGGTGGCGCTCGGCCAGTATCCCAAGGAAAAAAGCGACACGGTGACGGTGCTGGAAAAAATCGGCCATTTTCTGGACGATGAAGTGCAGCGCCTCCATACCTGGTACAAGCCCGACGGCCACTCCAACCCGGACATTAACCAGTTTATTTTCGAAAGCCTGGACATCCAGCGCCTGCTGCGCCGGGCCACCAAGAAATTCGACGGCGGCTACGTGCTGGGCGGATTGATCGGCCACGGCGATGCCTTCCTCATCCGCGACCCCAACGGCATCCGGCCGGCTTACTGGTACATGGACGACGAGATCGTGGTCGGCGCATCCGAGCGGCCCGCTATTCAATCCGTATTCAACGTCCGCTATGGCCAGGTGAAAGAACTCCAGCCCGGCCACGCCCTGATCATGAAATACGGCGGCCAGGTCAGCGAACTGCCTTTCGTGGAACCCCGGGAAAAACGCGCCTGCTCGTTTGAGCGGATTTACTTCAGCCGGGGCAACGACCGCGAGATCTATCAGGAGCGCAAGCAACTGGGCGCGCAGCTGGCCCGTCCGGTACTGGATGCGGTGAATTTCGATTTAAAGCATACGGTGTTCTCCTATATTCCCAACACCGCCGAAGCTGCCTTCTACGGTCTGGCGGAGGGTTTGGAAAGGGAATTGAACGTCTGGAAGAAAGACCAGATCCTGACGGCGGGTCCGGACCTGAGTCCGGAGAAAGTGCAGGAAATACTGGCCGTACGTCCGCGGGTGGAGAAACTTGTCCATAAAGACGAAAAACAACGCACTTTCATCGCCAACACGAAGGCCCGCAACGACATGGTCGGTTTCGTGTACGACGTGACCTATGGCCTGGTGGAAGATGGGGTAGACACCCTCGTCCTGCTCGACGACTCCATCGTGCGCGGCACCACCCTGCGCGACAGCATTGTCAGCATCACCGCCCGGCTCCGGCCCAAGCGCATCATCATTCTCAGCAGCGCACCCCAGATCCGCTTCCCCGACTGTTACGGGATCGACATGAGCAAAATGGGCGATTTCGTGGCCTTTCAGGCCCTGATCCAGTTGCTGGAGGAGTCGGGACAGGAACAATTGCTCCAGGATGCCTACCAGCGCTGCAAGCAGTCGGAACATTTACCGGTCGAAATGGTGAAAAACGAGGTCAGCCAGCTGTACGACTTATTCGACTACTGCGCTATCAGCCAGAAAATCGCCGAGATCGTAACCAAAGCCGACATCATCCCTGCCGTCGACGTTATTTTTCAAACCCTCGACGGCCTCCACCACGCCTGCCCAGGCAATTCCGGCGACTGGTATTTCTCCGGGCGCTACCCGACCGCCGGCGGCAATCGGGTGGCCAACCGGGCCTTTATGAACTATGTAGAAAAGGTGGACGGACGGGCGTATTGAACCGGCGATTTTGGTGAACAATAGAACTTTCCGGTACTGCGCGGCTAGTCTATGGAAGAAATCAGCAACAACTTGTTGGTTATCAAACTCATTTTTTCGTTGGGGTTGCCACTAGCGTCATAGTACCTGTGTTCACCTCTACGTCTGTTTCGCAAAGGTTTTGAAAGAAAAATAAAAAATATTTTTAAACCTGAAAAAATTCAGGTATGTCTTTATATTTGTTTCTATTTTTTAAAGTCTTTTCATTAAAAAATACGAAAATTAATAAAGATATAACTTGATGAATAAGGATCAGAAGCGCTTAAGGATTGTACAATTGGATAAGAAGATTGAAAGCTTTGCTAAAGCGAAGGGGAATCCCTTGCCCGGAGAAGGCTGGATTTATGCCATTAGGGAAGCCTTAGGAATGTCTCTGAAGCAGTTGGGCAACCGGCTAAAAATAACCCCGCAAGGGGCCAAAGATATTGAGCGTCGGGAAAAGGATGGTTCCCTTACTCTACAAAAATTGCGGGAAGTTGCGGCCGCTTTAAATATGCAGCTGGTCTACGGTTTAGTTCCTAAAGACCAATCTTTGGAGAAAATGATCGAGAAGCGAGCCTATGAGCTGGCCCTGGAAATTATTTTAAAAACATCCCACACGATGCACTTGGAAAACCAAGGGCTCGACGAGACGGCCATCCACGAAGCCGTCGAAAACCGCGCAAAGAAAATTAAAGATGAAATGCCGAGGAACCTATGGAGATGAACTTCCGATATGAAGAGGGGCAAACTCCCATAGACGAGGACGAAAAACGCGGCCTAAAGATCAAGTCCCTTTCGACAATGGGTGAACTGGACGAGTTCGAGCAACAGAATATCGAAAATGCGATGCAATGGTCTTATGGGCGCTCGTTTCGGCCCGATAAAGTCCTCCATGTGGTTTTCATTCAAGACGTTCATCGGCGCATGTTTGGTGATGTTTGGAAGTGGGCCGGTCAATTCCGGCGCTCGGACAAAAACATAGGTATCCCTTATTACCTGGTTAGGCAAGCGCTTCAAATGCTCCTCGATGATTGCAGATACTGGATATCCAACCACTCGTTTTCGTCAGCGGAGATCGCTATCCATTTTAAGCACCGACTCGTTTCTATTCACTTATTCCCGAACGGAAATGGGCGGCATTCTCGGCTCATGGCGGATATTCTGCTCAAGGCGTTGGATAGTGACCAATTATTCACCTGGGGAAGCCGGTCTTTGAGGCGCGGCGAAGATCGAAGTGAATATCTAAAAGCCCTGCGGCAGGCTGATAATGGCAATATTGGTCCATTAATCGAGTTTTCGCAGAAATAAAATGCTGTTTTAAAGGTAGTAGAGGATTTTTTTACAGTCGTTAGATGTAAAAACGTAGCTTTCCCGACCTTCGCCCCCATGACCGCCCTCCGCGAAACAAACTTCCAGTTCCCCGGCCAGACGGCCTTTTACCGCGGCAAGGTCCCCGACGTATATACCCTCGGCGACCGCCTGCTCATGGTGGCCAGCGACCGCATTTCGGCCTTCGACCACATCCTGCCGCGCGCCATCCCGCACAAGGGTGCGGTACTCAACCAACTGGCCGCCCACTTCCTGGAAGCCACGCGCGACATTTGCCCCAACTGGCTGCTGGCCGCGCCCGACCCGAACGTGGCCATCGGACACCGTTGCAACCCTTTCCGGGTGGAAATGGTCATTCGCGGCTACCTCGCCGGTCACGCGGCCCGCACCTACGCCGCCGGAGGGCGTACGCTGTGCGGGGTCACGCTCCCCTCCGGTCTGGTGGAGAACGATGCCTTTCCCGAACCTATCATCACGCCCACCACCAAGGCGGACGCCGGGCACGACCAGGACATTTCCCGGGAAGAGATCATCGTCAGCGGGCTGGTCGAGGCCAGCCACTACGCCCGCATGGAAGAATACACCCGCGCGTTGTTCCGGCGCGGTACGGAAATGGCCGCCGAACGGGGCCTCATTCTGGTCGACACGAAGTACGAGTTTGGCCTGAAAGACGGCGAAATCCTGCTAATGGATGAGATCCACACCCCCGACAGCTCGCGCTACTTTTATGCCGAGGGCTATGCCGAACGCCAGGCCGGCGGCGAAAAGCAGCGCCAGTTGAGCAAGGAATTTGTCCGCGAATGGCTCATCGTTCATGGTTTCCAGGGGCTGGAAGGCCAGCAAATGCCAGACATACCCGACGCCTTCGTGCAGGAAATCACCGATCGCTACGTGGAACTGTATGAGAAAATGACCGGGCGGAAGTTTGAACGGGACAATACCGAGGACGTGGCCGAAAGGATTGAGCGGAATTGTCGGGAATGGCTTTTGCGGGCCGGGTAGAGCGTTTTTTTTCTTTGAAAAAAAACGCTCTACCCGGCCCGCATAAGCCATTTACAAAAAAGCATACGTAGTGTGTGCTTAGATCGTGATTGGTAAGGAATAGTGATTTGAATTATCCAACTGACCCCGGTGCTGTCTTTTCCATCTTCCTTCTGTAAATGGGTTTTGGAGAGGAGGGGCCTAAATTTTTTTCAAAAAATTTAGGCCCCTCCTCTCCAAAACCCATTCCCCTTTACGCCAGGTTTCTATTACTATCCAGTTTCAGCAGCACTCCGATCATCAGCGAGAAACCGATGAGGGAGGAGCCCCCGTAGCTGATGAACGGCAGCGGAATGCCGATGGTCGGAAACAGATTCATCGTCATGCCGATATTGACGACAAAGTGCGCAAATATAATGCCGGCCACTCCATAGGCGTAAATGCGGGAAAAGTTGGAGCGTTGCCGTTCGGCGATTAGGGTAATCCGGTGGAGCAACAGCGTAAACAGGGCAATGATGGCCACCACGCCGATGAAGCCCTGCTCTTCTCCCACCGTGCAGAAAATGTAGTCCGTGCTCTGCTTAGGCACGTATTTCAGTTTGGTCATGTTGCCGTCCAGATAGCCTTTGCCGAACAATCCGCCGGAGCCGATGGCCATTTGCGAGTGCAGCAGGTTATAAGCCGAGCCGCGGGCATTGGCCGAGGCCTCCGCCGGACTGAGCCAGATCTTGATGCGTTGCTGCTGGTGCGGCGCCAGCAGCGTGTAGCAGGCAAAATTGGCCGCGAATACCAGACCTGCCGACACGACCAGCAGCAGCATCCAGGTCCGCAGCTGGCTCTGGACCAGGTTGTTTTTACGGAGATAATTCGGCAGAAAAGTAGCCAGGAGCAGGAGGCCAAACGGGATAAGTATCCAAAGGCTTGGATTTGGGTACTGTAGCGGGTTCTGGTGAAAGGTGCTTAACAGCCACTGGAATACGGTTTCCCACCAGATCAGCAGCGGAATAAAGGCGCCCCAGATGATCCACAGAATCCGGGTATGGGTCCTGAACCGGCCAATCAGTTGAAAGGTCAGCACCAGCATAAGGAACGCCACGACGTAAGCCGGCTCGAAGATCAGCCCCAGAATGACCATGGCCGCCGCACCGAAGCTGAGCGAATACCAGATCGACCCCAGGCCTTCCCGGTATAGCACCAGCATAAAGGAA
>JBKJKS010000262.1:0-6928 GCA_046597295.1 Saprospiraceae bacterium | reverse complement strand
CAGCCGATGGAGCGGGGAAGTGTAGTTTTCGGCTTGCAAAACAAACTTTCATCAAAACGAAAAAATCATGGATCAGCTCGACAGTTCTTTACAACCCAAAAAAACCCTGACCAGCCGGGCGACGACGGCCGGCCTGTACATCGCCGCCGCCACCGTTTTGCTGGGTCTGCTCGTGTACGTAGCCGGCCTCAATGAAACGCTGATGACCAACAAACCGCTGAGCTGGATGAATAATCTGCTGTCGCTGGGCATCATGTTTTATTTCATCCATACGGCCATCCGGCTTTACCGCGACCACGACAATGGCGGGTACCTGACTACCGGCAATGGGATGGGCATCGGCAGCCTGGCCGGCCTGGTTGCCGGCATTGTCGTCGCCATATGGACGGTGTTATTCATGACCTTTATCGCGCCCGATCTGCTGGACATGACTAAGCGGGTCACGATGGAGCAAATGCAGGAAGCCGGCCAATCGGAAGAACAGGTGGAGCAGGCCATGGAAATGACGTCCATGTTTTTTTCCCCGGCTTTCATCGCCATCATGGTGGCCATCATGAGCGTCTTTTTTGGTTTTCTGTGCGGGCTGGTCAGCGGCCTCATCCAAAAGAAGGACCGCGCGTACGCCTGATTATTTCCGACTTTCGCCCCGTTGATCACCACGTCCTGCCTTTCCGGGCCGGACGTGGCTATTTTTGCGCTACAGAACCGGGTTCATTATGAAAAATATAGGTGTTCGTTATGGGCTGCTCGGCGGGGCGGCGGTGGTTTTTTACTTTACGCTGCTTTATTTTTCGCGTAAAGAGCTGTTTCTCCACCCCGGGCTACAGTGGGCTTCCCTGTTGATTTACCTGTTGTGTATGTACCGGGCCGGCCGCGAAGACGTGGCGCTCCAGGGCAGCCAACGCGACTTTCGGACCATCATCCGCACCCCTTTCATCGTATTCCTGCTGATCAACATCGCCTATTGGCTGTTTTACTACGCTTTGCACCTGGCCGATCCGGCGCTGTTGCAAATGGAAACGGCCCTGGACCTGGCGTTCAAAAAACAGCAACTGGCGGCGGGCCTGGGCGACCCGCAGCAGGCCAACCAACTCCGGGAACAAATAATGGCCCTGGAAAGGGAAGCCAGTCAGCCGCAGATCCAGCCGGTCGGCCCGATTGTATTCCGGCTGGCCATCGGTTCCATCGGCGGCTTTTTGCTGGCCGCCGGCGTGGCGGCCCTGCTGCGCTCGGGTGGGAAAGAAAGCGTAACTTGATCCTCCAAATCACCACCTACTACCGTGCGCACTGCCACCACCATTCGTATCAACCCCCGACTGACCAGCGTAAAAAAATGGCTGCTCCGGCTGCGCATTACCCGCCTGCTCTGGTGGGCACTCTATCTGCTGGTGGGCTGGTGGCTGTACCAGAACTGGCATGCCGATCTGCCGGCTACCCAACTGGTCCAGCGCTACACCTTTCCCGATTCGCGCTTCGTACGGGTCGACGACATGCAGGTGCATTACCGTATCACCGGCCAGGGCGAACCGATCCTGCTGCTCCACGACGCGAATAGCTCGTTGCATACCTGGGCGCATTGGACGACCGAGCTCGCCGCGCATTATCAGGTGATCAGTGTGGATTTGCCGGGATTCGGACTGACCGGGCCCCATCCGCGGGGCAGCTACAGTGCTTTTATGTACGCTAATTTTCTGGAGCAACTGGTGCAGCAGCTGGCACTGACCAGCTTTCACCTGGTGGGCAATGGCCTCGGGGCGCAGGTGGCCTGGTTTTATGCCGCGGAGTATCCCAGCCGATTGCGTAAACTCGTGCTGCTCGATGCGCCGGGCTTCGAGCCGAAAAGTACCGGTTCAATCAATTTGCTGGCCCGTACGCCCGTGCTGAACCGGATGATCTGGACCATCACGCCCCGGGCCTTTATTCGCCTCATGCTGCAGGATGTGTATGCGGACGATGCGCTGGTGACCGACTCGCTGGTGCAGCGACACTTCGAACTGCTGTTGCATCCGGGCAACCGCAAGGCCTTCACCGACCGCGCCGCGGTGAGCAACAACCGGCCCCCGGTAGACATCATCGAGAAAATCACGGCTCCCACCCTCATCCTCTGGGGCGCGGAGGATACCCGCATTTCACCGGAGTATGCTTACGAGTTTCATCGGCGCATCCGCGGCGCCTTCCTGCGTATTTACCAGAACACCGGTCAATGGCCCCAGGAAGAAAACCCGGTGCAGACCGCGCAGGATGTACAGGCTTTTTTGGAAGGGAAGTTTTGAGTATAGTCCGTTTAGAAGGGCTTAGTTTCTGACTGTGTGTGCTTCAAAGTCCCCCTTTCCCGTTCAACCCCCTATTTTGCCCGCTCGGTCAGAAAGTGCGGGCATTTTTGGCAGGTAAGAACTATTTCCGTAGTTTTGTTGTATATACTACCGGATATTAAACACATAAAACTGAAGTCATGAAAAAGACCTACTTGCTGTTTTTCCTCGCCACCTGCTGCAGCCTGCAGGCCTCCGCCGTCATTCGAAGCGTGATGGTGCAGAATTTCCAGTTCAGCCCAGCCAGTATGGCCGTCAACGTGGGTGATACCATCAAGTGGACCTGGGTAAATGGTGTGCATACCACCACCTCCACCGTTGTACCGGCCGGCGCAGCCGAGTGGGACAAGCCGATGACCCAATCGGCGCAGACCTTTTTATACAAAGTAACCGTTGCCGGTACCTATAACTATGTCTGCACCCCGCACGCGCCAAACATGGCCGGCAGCTTTACCGCTACGGGTGTATCCGCAGTGCCCGGCATCGCCGACGCCGAACCCGCGTTTACCATCCGCGGCAACGTGGTCAGCGAAGAATTGAAAATTGATTTTAACCTGGCAACTTCCGCCCGGGTCAGTATCCGGCTGTACAACCTGGTCGGCCGGCTGGTGCGTACTTACAGTGACTCCCAACGGGCCAGCGGTACTTCCGAGGAAATGTATTTGGTCGGCGATCTGCCAAAAGGGCTGTATTTGCTGGCGGTGGAAATCGGCGGCCGGCAGATCACGCGCCGGGTAATTATTGAATAAAGGCTTTGTGCCCTGGCTTTTACCGTCTTGCACGGCAGTTTACAAATGGGAATGCCCGGTGGTCCAGGTGACCGCCGGGCATTCCTGGTATTAAAATTGCATGGATTGAGTTATACCAAAATACGATTTAACAATGCCTAATCAAAAATCTACCACTTCCCGCGCCCTGGCCTTTTGGTTTGGCCTCACCCTGCACCTCGCTTTGGGCGCGGCGTTGTACCACCAAACCACCGTGCAGTCCGTTTCCCGGGCCAAGCAGCCTATCAGCAAAGTTCCGGCAGCCCCTATGCCGCAAAAACCCTGATGTATATAAATAGACTTGCTGCGCATTGACAATCAGGATGTTGTGAAATCAACCCACGAATTTATTCGTGGGTAAAAACTATACTTAGCCTTTTGACCAACCGATTTATCGGTTTAGGGCAGGTCAAGCCAAAAAACCGATAAATCGGTTGGGCCTGGCCGTTTTTGACGCACAGCCCACGAATGAATTCGTGGGTTGAAAATCACAAGCGCCTGATTATGAACACGCCACAGCCTGAGGCGGAATCGCCACAGTTCCCTGATTTGAAAAAAGTTTCAAAAAAAATTTGAGCGCGCTTGGTAAATGAACATTCGTGGAGTTACCTTTGCGCTCGCTTTTGAAACAGGGGGATCAAAATCAAATTTGGTTTCCGACTTCCAAAGGTGAGTAAATTGAAATTTTAAATCCTTTCAGGGTAATGAATCAGAAAATTCGCATCAAACTTCGGTCTTACGACTACAACTTGGTGGATAAGTCCACCGAGAAGATCGTGAAGACTGTACGTGCGAGTGGAGCCGTTGTGACTGGCCCGATTCCGCTGCCGACCGAGAAAGAAATTTTCACCGTGCTGCGCTCGCCGCACGTGAATAAGAAAGCTCGAGAGCAGTTCCAGTTACGCACCCACAAGCGCTTGATTGAAATCTACACACCGACGCAAAAGACGGTGGACGCGCTCTCCAAGTTGGAACTTCCGAGTGGCGTTGACATTCAGGTCAAGCTCACCTAGTTCGTACTCTCTAAGTTCAAGTCTGCGGTTTCCGGCAGCATTCAAAGTGTCCCGATTATTCGGATAACTGATGCCACCGAAAGCGGTTCCGGTTCACGGAAGGTCGCCCTTCCGTATGTCCGTTCCCCGCGAAACCGACGGACGTTGGTATTCAACCAATCGTTCAATCATAAAATCTAAAGACACGTGAACGGTCTGATTGGCAAGAAAATAGGTATGACCAGCATCTACGACAACAACGGTAAGAACGTTGCTTGTACGATTATCGAGGCAGGTCCTTGCGTTGTCACGCAAGTGCGTACGGAGGAAACGGACGGCTACACAGCCCTTCAGTTGGCTTTCGGGACGCGCAAAGCAAAAAACACGCCCAAAGCGCTGATGGGCCACTTTCAGAAAGCCAGCCTCGAAGAGCCCCTGCACAAAGTGCTGGAGTTCCGCGACATGAACACCGCGAAGGTGCTGGGGGAGGAAGTGACCATCCAGGATGTTTTCAACGAAGGTGACAAAGTAGTCGTCACCGGCACGTCGAAAGGTAAAGGCTTCCAGGGCGTGGTCAAACGTCACGGCTTCGGCGGGGTGATGCAGCAGACCCACGGTCAGCACAACCGGCTCCGGGCACCGGGTTCCCTGGGTAACTCGTCTTTCGCAGCCAAAGTAATGAAGGGCATGCGCATGGCGGGCCACATGGGCCAGGACCAGGTGAAGGTGCGCAAGTTGCAAATTCTTAAGGTGTTCCCTGAGCAGAACCTGATCCTTATCAAAGGAGCGGTTCCGGGCCACAAGGGCGCCTACGTTACGATCGAAAAATAATTTTTTTGGCCATCAATTTCTTCGGAAATGCAAGTCAAGGT
Organism: Saprospiraceae bacterium; assembly: GCA_046597295.1. Taxonomy (GTDB): domain Bacteria; phylum Bacteroidota; class Bacteroidia; order Chitinophagales; family Saprospiraceae; genus M3007. The sequence goes on along the minus strand of JBKJKS010000262.1, from coordinate 1,985 downwards.
ATATAACATCAATGGTGAAGTCACCGACCGGACAGTGGAACTGCCCGCAGAGGTGTTCGGTATCGAACCACATGAGCACAGTGTATGGCTCGATGTGAAGCGCTACCTCAACGCCCAGCGTCAGGGTACGCACAAGTCGAAAGAACGCAATGAGTTGACCGGTTCCACGCGCAAACTGCACAAGCAGAAAGGCACGGGGGGCTCCCGCAAGGGCGACATCAACAGCCCCACCTTTCGGGGGGGTGCCCGCGTGTTCGGTCCGCGTCCGCGCGACTACGATATAAAGGTCAACGCCAAAGTGCGTGCCCTGGCCCGTCGCAGTGCGCTGTCCGCTAAGGCCGCCGCCGGCAGCATCGTGATCGTGGAAGACTTCACGCTCGAGGCGCCCAAGACCAAGGCTTTCCAGGCCATCATCCAGGCGCTGCAAATAACGGGCAAACGCTTGCTGACCGTGACCGGAGAGCATGACAAAATGCTCTACCTCTCCTGCCGCAATCTGGAGAAAGTGGTGATCACGCCTGCCAAAGACCTGAACACCTATCAGATCATGCAGGCCGGGGTACTGGTCATCGTCGAGAGCGCCATTAAAGGAATTCAGGAAAATTGCGCTAAAGTGGTTGATTAGTTGATTGGTTGATCACGGACTAATAACCAATTACTAATAACCAGTAACCAAAAAAGTTATGGCTAAGCAAATCTTAATCAAGCCGGTCATTACGGAGAAAGCGACCAAACTCGCCGACAAACGCAGCACCTACGTGTTCGTGGTGAATAAGACCGCTAATAAAATTGAAATCAGGAACGCGGTCGAGAAGATGTTCAGCGTGAGTGTAAATAGTGTGAACACGGCCATCATGCCGGGTAAGCCCAAGTCGCGCAGCACCAAAACCGCCGTCGTAAAAGGTTCCAAATCTTCCTACAAGAAGGCTTTTGTGACGCTTTCGCCCGGCGAGACCATCGACATTTTCGGTAGTGCTGAAGAATAATGATGAATGTTGAATGATGAATGATTTCACTATGTTGAAAATTCATAATTCATAATTTCATAATTTATAATTAAGTAACAATGGCAGTTAAGAAATTCAATCCGCTCACCCCGGGACAACGTTTTCGGGTAGCCGTTTCGAGAGACGAGCTGACGAAAGGTGCCAAGCCGGAGAAATCCCTGCTGGGTACCAAGAGCAGCACGGGCGGTCGCAACAGCGATGGCCACCGCACCATGCGCAATCGTGGTGGCGGCCACAAACGTCGCTACCGGGTGATCGACTTCAAACGGGATAAAGAGGGGACGGCCACCGTGCAGTCCATTCAATACGATCCGAACCGGACCGCCTACATCGCTCTGGTCGAATACGCCGATGGAGAGAAAAGCTACATCCTGGCGCCCCGTACCATCCAAGTGGGCCAGGAAGTGGTGTCGGGCCACGGTGTCGCTCCGGAAACTGGCAATTGCATGTTTTTGTCGGAAGTCCCCCTGGGTGCTTTCATCCACAATATCGAGATGCACCCCGGACAGGGTGGTGTTTTGGTCCGCAGTGCCGGGAACAGCGCCCAGATGATGGGCCGCGAAGACCGCTATGCTTCCATCAAAATGCCTTCCGGTGAAGTCCGCCGTATCCTGTTAACCTGCCGGGCGACCATCGGCATCGTCAGCAACCCGGACCATAACCTCGAAGTGATGGGCAAAGCCGGCCGTAACCGTTGGAAAGGCTGGCGTCCGCGCACGCGTCCGGTGGTGATGAACCCGGTCGATCACCCGATGGGTGGTGGTGAAGGACGTGCTTCCGGCGGTCACCCGCGGACCCGTAAAGGCCTGAAAGCCAAAGGCGCCAAGACGCGGAGCCGCACCAAGGCTTCCAATGCGCTCATCATCAGCCGCCGCAAGACCGGCAACAAGTAATCGACCCGCAAACTAGCACATTTAGCATTCGTAACTCATAACAAATATGCCGCGTTCACTTAAAAAAGGGCCTTACGTACAACAC